>URTN01000135.1 GCA_900550795.1 uncultured Mollicutes bacterium | reverse complement strand
GAGATCCAACCGCCGAAGAAATTTCTGATAAGATGGATGGTTCGCTTTCTCCAGAAAGAATTAGGGAAATCCAACGCATTGCCCTTGAACCTGTTTCGCTAGAAACTCCAATCGGCGAAGAAGATGATTCCCATTTAGGAGACTTCATCGAAGATAAAGAAGCCCAATCCCCTGAAGAATATACGACTAAATCATTATTAAAAGATGAACTCTACGAAATAATGAAAGACTTGACCGATAGGGAAGAAAGAGTCTTACGCTTGCGTTATGGTCTTGATGACAATAGACCAAGGACTCTAGAAGAAGTCGGGCGTGAATTTAATGTCACTAGAGAAAGAATTAGGCAAATCGAAGCCAAGGCCATCAGAAAGCTTCGTCACCCAACTAGAGCCAAAAAGCTTGGTGATTATCGTGACCCAGCCTTCATGAATGACCCTCATTTTAACGGATCTAGATAAAAAATATGGAAAAAGAAGATAAATCAAAGCAAGTCGACCTAGATAATGATTCCCTTCCTTTGAGTAAGGAAGAGGAAGATGCCGTTCTAGAAGATGGTGAAGATGAAGCAAAAGAGGAAGTTAGCGATAAAAAGATAAGTGAACTCCTTAATGAACCAATCTCTATCTCTTCAACTGGAACTGAGCCGCTTTCGATTTATCTTCATTCTATAGGAGCCTATCCTCTTTTAAGTAAGGAAGAAGAGCAAAAAATAGGAAAAGCCTTGCTGGATGGAAGCAAGGAAAATGCGACTAGCGAAGAAAAGAAAGAAGCTGAATTAGCTAGGACTACCCTTATTAATTCTAATCTTCGCCTAGTTGTCTCTATTGCAAAGCATTATCAAGGGAGGGGAGTACCTCTTCTAGATTTGATACAAGAAGGAAATATTGGATTATATAGGGCAGTTGAAAAATTTGATTATACAAAGGGGAACCGTTTCTCTACCTATGCCCATTGGTGGATTACTCAAGCCGTAACAAAAGCCGTCATCGAATTATCTAGGCCAATAAAAGTGCCTCTTCATCGCTCAATTGAAATATCCAGAGTTAAAAAAGCCTATGATGAATTAAGCGAAAAGAACGGAAATCCGCCAACAAATGAAGAAATCGCTTCTTATTTAGGGGATATTAATAAAGACCAAGTCAAGGAAATGTTATCGATACCGACAACCATAGTTGATTTGGATTCTCCTATAAAAGAAGGCGAAGACGGTTCCATTAGTGATTTAGTCCCATCTAATGATGAATCTATTTCAAAATCTTTAGAAAAAGAAGATGCCTCTATCATGGTAAAAGATGGACTAAGGTATCTTCCAGATAGGGAAAAATTTGTCATCGAGAATGCCTTTGGGCTAAATGGCAATGAACCAAAAACATTAGAAGAAATCGGAAAAGAAATGAATATATCCAGGGAAAGGGCAAGGCAATTAAAAGAGCAAGCCCTACTCAGGATGAAAAAAGGATTGGAGGAAGAAAAGAAAAGTGCCTAACGTTAGATTGTCAAAAAGATTGCAGGCTGTTGCTAATTTTGTTGCCCCTAATTCATTTTTGGCCGATATTGGTAGTGATCACGCGCATTTGCCAATTTATCTAGTTTCTAAAGGAATCATAGATTATGCGCAGGCTGTCGAAAATAAAGTCGGTCCGTTCATAAGGATGAAATCAAATATCGATGCCTATGGTTTATCATCGAAGATATTCGCATCTAAAAGTGATGGAATATCTGATTTAATGGGTGAAGTCGATACTTTATGCCTATGTGGATTAGGTGGTATTTTGACTACCGATATACTTTGTTCCCACAAAGAAAAACTAGATAACGTAAAAACTATAATTGTCGATCCGCATCGTGACTTAAAGTTGGTTAGAGAAAAAATAGTGGAGCTAGGCTTTAAAATTAGTGAAGAAAAGATGGTCTATGAAGATAAAATCTTCTATTCCATCGTTAAATTTAGCCGTGGCAAACCATCTAAGCCTTATACCCAAAAAGAATTGTTATTAGGACCGAAACTATTAAAAGAAAGAGACCCGATATTCCTTGAATGGGTTGAAATCCAAAGGAAGAAGGTATCTGCCTTATTAAATAAAGGATTAAGCAAAGAAAAAAGAGAACAAGCCCTCTCCTTATACAGGATATTAGCTTCTACCTTAAAGGGATCTTAAATATTCCAAACATTCATCAATTGTCTTCATCGAAGCGGAAGTTCCGCTGCAGAGGGCAATTTTTTTATATTTAGGTAAATCCTTTATTTGCTTAAGCTCATTGCGGTTAAGTATCAAATAGGAATTCTTGTTCTTGCTTTTAGCAATGCTAAACAATTTATTTGTATTTGACGAAGAAGGCGAACCTATAACTATAATTGCATCATAATCATTTTCTAAATTAGAAAGGGCGACTTGCCTAGCTTTAGTCGCATCGCAGACGCTTCTTTCTAATTTGGCATTTGGATAATCCTTTTGAATTGTCTTTATAGCCTTATCTACCTCGCTTTTAGACAAGGTCGTTTGCGAGATTACATGCTTAATATCGATTTCTGGCTTTGCTAAATATGAGAAACTAGAAATATCAAAGAAATAGGAAGCAGGGCAATTAAGCCTAAAAGAAGACGCTTCTAGATGATTTTTGCTTCCGATGTAGATTAATCCATCGAAAGCATAATCTAGCCCTAGCTTAAGATTTAGGGCCACTAGAGGGCAAGTCGTGTCTATTTGGATTAGATTTTTCTTTCTAGCAATTTCTTCGTATTCTTTAGGATGCCCATGGGCGGAAAAAACAACGATTGTCCCATCTTCAACTTGAAGAAGAGCTTTTTTTAGATCGTATTTCCTTTCATCAATAATGTTGATGTTAGTGGAAGAAAAACTAGATATGACTTCTTCATTATGAACAACCATGCCTAAGAAAGTAATCTTCTTGCTTTTATCTAATTTAGAAGCAATATCTATGGCCCTAGTTACCCCAAAACAAAAGCCAATTGGATTAATTATATGAATTTCCATTGATTTAGAAGTGAATTGCTCTTTCCTTTCCTTTATAATTTTAATTGTTATGAGTACATTTTCATCATTAAATTTATCCAAGACCATGGTAGAGGCCTTGAAAAAGCAAAATTATATCTCCCCATCACCAGTCCAGCTTCGCATAATCCCGAAAGCCCTTCAAGGGAAATCACTTTTATGCCAATCGGAGACTGGCTCAGGGAAAACCCATTCTTATCTAGTTCCAATAATTGATAGGATTGATACTTCTCTTCCTAGGCTTCAAGCCATAATAATTACCCCAAGCAGGGAACTTTCTAGGCAAGTATATGAATTTGCAAAGCCATTCCAGAATTATTTCCAAAAGCTAAAGATAAAGCTAATTACCTCAGAAGAAGATAGGACTTCATCTAGCCAAGGATTATCAATTGCGCCTCATATAGTCATTG
>URTN01000134.1 GCA_900550795.1 uncultured Mollicutes bacterium | reverse complement strand
ATCTAAATCAATATATAGCTATATCTATGACCATCAACTTGGAGAAAAAGAAATTAGCTATATCCAGGATTTAGTAATCTCAAAAATGAAGAAAGAAAAAGGGCTTAAGATAATAGGTTCTAATTCAAAATATAAGATTAAGTATTATGTAGATTATCTATCCGAATTAGAAAAGCTTGTATTTAAGACAGAGTTATATTTTGATGAAGAAGAAATAAGCAAAGAAAACTTCATCCAAAGCGAATTCGCGAATGAATATTATTCTTCCTTTGAAGAAGAAGTTAATTCTCTTCATGGCATTCTAAATGGAGAAATAAAGGACCCATTATATGTTTATGCCTTCCTTTCTTCTCAATATAAGGATTTATCTACCTACTGCAATTTATATCTAAGTAGCAACCTTGCTAATTTAACTAGATCAAAAGGAACATCAATCAAAGTAAAGTTGGATTCTAAAGACGGCTGGATTAATGGAGATATATCTAGTAATGAATTTAGCGAAGAAGAAATAAGAGAAATTATCGAATCATATAAGAGGAAGAAAGAATTTGTCTTGATAAAAGATAAATTGATTAACCTTCATGATGAAGAAATATCTTCTTTAGTAGAAATAAATGATTTATTAAAAGATTCTAAAGGCAAAAAGAAAGAAGATTTACCTTTCTGGACTACTTTCATGTTGTCTTCTAAAAAAGGTATTGAGGTCGATTTATCTTCTTCCTTAAATGATTTTGTAACTGACTTGGCTAATTTTAAAAAGAATAAATTAGATTTGCCAAAAGAATTGTCTTCGGTTTTGCGTCCATATCAAAAAAACGGGGTCAAATGGCTTTCTACTTTAAATAAATATCGTCTTCCCGCCTTATTAGCAGACGACATGGGATTAGGTAAGACACTTCAGACTATTTGCTTTATAAAAACATTAAAACAGAAGGGGCCTGTATTAATTGTCTGCCCAAAATCAGTTACTTATAACTGGCAAAAAGAAATTGAAAAATGGGCGCCTGAACTTAAAAGCAATGTCATCTCCGGTTCAGTTGAATCTAGGACTAAATCATTAAATGAAATATCAAAAGGTACGAATGAGGTATTCATTACTTCTTATGAAACACTAAGAAATGATGAAGATAAATATTCTTCTCTTTCTTTCCTCTTGCTCATATTAGATGAAGCGCAGAATATCAAAAACCCACATGCAAAGAAATCTTTCGCGGTCAAATCAATCCAATCCAAATATCGCTTGGCCTTGACTGGCACCCCAATTGAAAATTCAGCGATAGATTTATTCTCTATATTTGATTTTTTAATGGAAGGATATCTAGGTAATGAAAAGGAATTCTTCTCTAGATATGGAGGAGTCCCAGATAAAGAAAAAAGCAATGAGCTATATAACAAGATCAAGCCATTCTATCTAAGAAGAAAGAAAGAAGATGTCTTAAGCGACCTTCCTCCAAAGACAGTTGAAGTAGTCTCTATTACAATGGATGAAGAAGAATCTAAGATTTATAAGGCTAACTTAGAAAAAGCTAGAATCGAATCTAACGAAGGCAATCCTATCGCGATTTTGGCTACGATTACTAAATTAAGGACAATATGTGTCGATACTCCTGCTTTCTTTGAAGGGGCTAACTTTATATCTAGCAAGCTCCAATATAGCATCGATAAGATTAAACAAGGATTAGAGACTGGGCATAAATTCATCGTCTTCTCTTCCTTTACAAAAGTACTCCACCACTTAAACGAATTACTAAATAACGAAAATATCCCTAATAAAATTATTGAAGGAGATACACCTGCAAAAGAAAGGGTATCAATATCAGAAGATTTCAATAAGAAGAATGATTTTGGAGTCGTATTAGTTTCCTTAAAAGCTGGCGGAACTGGTCTAAATCTATATGGGGCCGATATGGTAATACACCTAGATCCGTGGTGGAATGTTGCAGCCGAAGAGCAAGCTAGCGATAGGGCACACCGTATTGGACAGACCCGTCCTGTAACCGTCTATAAATTAGTCGCGTTCAATACAATTGAAGAAAAAGTATTGAAATTGCAGGAAATTAAAGCAGGCATTGTATCTAGCTTGATAAAAGAAGGGGATGCCGGAATCACTAAATTAAGCAAGGAAGATATTAAATTCCTATTGTCTTAATCGTGATAGAATATTCGCTATGGTCAATCTATTAAGAAGAGTCTTCATAAAAGATTATAAAAACGTCGATAATGAAATAGTTAGGGGGAGACACGGCAAATTTGCAGCCTTCTTTGGTATCGTTACTAACTTGATATTAGTCTTATTAAAAGGTGGGGTTGCTTTATATGGGGCAAGCAAGAACCATTGGGTATTCTCTTTGGCCTTAATCGCCGATACAGTTAATAACCTTGGTGATTTAGCATCTAACCTAGTTACTTTGTTTGGCTTCAAGATGGCTATGAAGCCCGCTGATAAAGACCATCCATTTGGCCACCAACGCATTGAATATATATCTGGATTAATCGTTTCTATATTTGTCGTCGCGACTGGGCTTGAATTATTTTCTTCTTCTATTCAGGCAGCGATTAATAAAACTGAAGTCACCTATGATTTATTAGCAATCATCATCTTATTCATCTCTAGTTTAATCAAATTAGGACAAGGTTATGTGAATTATGGACTAGGTAAAGCTATATCCTCCCCTTCATTAAAGGCAACTTGCCTTGATTCGATTTCAGATGCAATCGCCACCACTATATTAGGGGTGGGGGCCATTATTACCTATTGCCTTAATTTCCCTTATCTAGACTCTTATCTAGGTTTAGCCATATCTTTATTTATCATCTATTCAGGAATAATGATGATAAAAGAAACTAGCGATCCTCTTATTGGACACGCGGCAAATAAAGAAGATGTGGAGAAAATAGTAAAAGAAATACTCTCCTATAAGGAAATTAAGGGGGTACATGATGTCATTTGCCATAATTATGGACCTACTAAGATATTCATTTCCTTACATGTCGAAGTTGATGAAAAAAATGACCTTGCCTATATCCATGATGTAATTGATAACATCGAAGAAGATATTAGAAAGAAGTTTGCAGTAGAGATAACTATCCACATGGATCCTATATCTATTGGAAATAAGGAAGTAGACGAAACAAAAGATAAGGTCCTAGCTATATTAGATAAATTAGATAAATCATTGACTATCCATGACTTCAGAATGGTAAAAGGGCCGACCCATGTAAACGTTATCTTTGATATAGTCGTTCCTTATGATGATAAATCATTCAATGAAGTTAATGTCTTAAATACCTTAGAAGCAGGTTTTTTAGATGAACCTACAAAGCATAATTTCATTGTTAGATTCGATCATCCTTACGAAGAATAAATACATCAAAAACTCGTTGGAATTTCTTCTAATTTTTAAAGATTCCAACGCATTTTAAGATAAATAGATAT
>URTN01000133.1 GCA_900550795.1 uncultured Mollicutes bacterium | reverse complement strand
CATCCAATCCTAGTGGCACCGGCCTTAACCATGGCCAAGGCTTCTTCTTTAGTATGGATTCCACCGCTAGCCTTGATTTTACAAGCACCTTGTAAGGTCTTGTTCATAAGTGAAACAGCCTCAACTGTAGCTCCGCCTTTAGAGAAGCCGGTTGATGTTTTTACGAAGTCAACTTTCTCTTTTGCACAAATCTTGCAGATTTCAACAATTTCTTCATCAGTTAACAAGCAAGTTTCGAATATTACTTTCAAAACATGGCCTTTGGTGGCTTTTCTAATCTTGTCGATTTCTTCTTCGATTGCTTCATAGTTATGATCTTTAGCATCGGAAATATTGATAACCATGTCGATTTCATCGGCACCTTGGGATAATGCCAATGTAGCTTCCATCCATTTTATTTCAGGGAGATTTGCGCCTAATGGGAAGCCAATTACAGTGCATACTTTAACATCAGTCTCCTTTAATTCTTTAGCAGCCAAAGAGACAAAATCAGGATTGACGCAGACAGAAGCAAAATCATATTGTCTTGCTTCGGCGCACAATTTGATGACATCTTCTTTCTTGGCATCTGGTTTTAATAAGGTATGGTCGAATAATTTATTGAATTTTTCCATTTGTTTTTTTCCTCTTCTATATATTACCTAGATTTTCTCTCTAACTCTAGTTCGAGTTATATCCCAGGTAAAACGCAAGAATTACTTAGCTATATTTATATATAGATAATAGAAGAAATAAAAAACCATCTCGAGCGAGATGGAATTTCTTATTTGCTTGGTGCGTCTTCTTCTTTAGAAATGTGTAAGACTTCCTTGCCGTTATAATATCCGCATTTTGGGCAAACGTGGTGAGAACGAATCATTTCGCCACAATGTGGGCAAGCAACTAATCCAACGACATTTAGTTTGAAGTGTGAGCGACGTAACCTTTTCCTAGTTTTACTAGTTCTTCTTTGTGGTACTGCCATGGCCTAAATCTCCTTTGAACGTGTCAAATTATATAAATAAAAATATGAATAACAAGGAAAAAAAGTGAGACGATGTCAAAAAAATTCCAAATTAATCCGATGAAATCGAAGGATCAAATATTATTGTTTTGATTTCTCCTGTTAAAGAAACTGGGCTATTTACCCCTACTAATAGATAGTTTGGGGTATGTCCATAGGCAATATGCTTCTCTTCGTCATATGATTCAAACAATACGTCTAATGGCTTTCCTATGAATTGTTTTTTATATTCTTCTCTTAATTGCTTTGATAATTCAATTAATCTATGAGTTCTTTCTTTTTTAATTGAAGGATCAAGTTGAGGTAAGGTCGCTGCATAGGTTTTTGGCCTAGACGAATATGGGAAAACATGGATCTCTGAGAAATTAGCCTTCTTGCAAAAATCCATAGTTTCTAAGAATTCTTCCTCGGTTTCTAAAGGAAAACCTACGATTACATCGGTAGTTATTGCAATTCCTGGCCTAGCCATTCTTATTTCATCAAGTTTAGAAAGGAAAGCATCTGTATCGTATTTTCTTTTCATTCTTTTAAGAACGCTAGAAGAGCCAGACTGCAAAGGAATATGCAAATGAGGAACAATTCTTTCTTCAGTTTTTAATAGATGTATAAGATGATCATCTATCTCGCTTTCTTCAATCGAAGATATCCTTAATCTCTTTATTGACGGGACTTTTTGAAGCATAGATTCAATTAAAGTCGAAAGATGAAAAGTTCCATCTCCTAAATCTTTCCCATAAGCACCTATATGAATTCCAGTCAAAATAATCTCATTATATCCTAATTCAGCGAGTCTTTTGGCTTCGTTTATCGCATCCAATGGGTTTCTTGAACGTGAATTTCCCCTAAGCTGAGGAATATAGCAATAAGAACAGAAATTGTCACAACCATCTTGAATCTTTAGGTAAGCCCTAGCATTGACTCCAAAACTTCCTAATCCGAATTCCTCATAGGTTTCTTTTCTAACACTAGATTTTACATCGACAATTTTTTGATGAGTTTTATTAAACTGATTTATGTAATCAATTGCTAAATGTCTATTACTAGAGCCAAGAACTATATCAGCCCCCATATCAGCAACTAATTGGGCGTTTGATTGGGAATAACATCCCATAACAAGAAGAACGCCATCTTTGTTTTTACTTTTTAACGATCTTATGTGTTGTCTTGATTTTTGGTCGGCCGTCGAGGTTACTGAACATGTATTTAAGATGATTACGTCGGCATCGCTAGGCGAATCGGTTTTGCTATAACCCAGATTATCAAGTTCAGTTGTCAAAAGAACAGTTTCATAGGAATTAACCTTGCAGCCAAGAGAATGTGAATAATATTTTTTCATTTTGAGGTGTCTTTCTATTTATCTATGCCAAATTTCTTAATTTCTTTCGCAGTTATCGAATTAATCAAAGTACTTGAAATCAACTTCTTTTCTACTAATTTTTCACCAAGAATTGTCTTATTGCTTAAGTAATATGCTTCAACGATATCCTTTAATCTTTCTAGCATATGATTAATTTGGGGATTTCTTAAATAGATATCGAGCAAGCATATTTTCGTATCTAATCTGCCTTGAGGATTTACAAAGTAAACCCTACATGCGTCATAATCATAATAAGCACTATACCCATTCCTTTTGTCTATGCATATTAGCCTAGTGAAGAAAGAATCGTATATTCTAGACCCATAATAATCGAACGGATCCACAATCACTGCATCAAAGTTCTTCTTTAGATATTTATATGGGGCAACCAATAACTTTTCTATATGGTTTAGATAAATATCATTGACGCTTTTTGAGAATATTGGAATATATAATTTAGTCCCATTATCTTCAAAGTATGGTAACGAATCCATAACCTTATTCATCGCTTCTTTTATGGAAGAGGAGTTTGGATCTGGTTTATCGCCTTTTGAAGTATCGGCTTTGACTATTTTGATATAGCTAGATTCGATTAATTTCTTGTTTTGAATTGCCCTGATTATCAAATTAGCCCTGATAATATCAAAAGAATCCGAAGCCTTTTTGAATATCTCAAAATTAGTTGTTTCATTTAGCAACGAGGAATTATCAAGGAAAAACCGCATCTCTGAGCATTTTTCAAAGCCACAGTTCCTTTGTTTTTTCTCTAATGCTTCAAATAAATCCATTAACTATTCCTCGTCTAATGCAGAAAATAAGCTGCAGCAATATAAAGCAGCCGTTTCAGCTCTTAATATTCTTTTCCCTAATGATACAGGTTCAAAGCCAGCCTCTATGGCCTTATTTACCTCTTCCTTGCTAAATCCACCCTCTGGACCAATTAGAATCAATGTAGACTCGTTTTTATGGGAATTTAGGCTAGATAGCAATGTTGATGAAGATCCTCTTTCTTCTTCATAAGGGATAATTTTATGCTGATAATCTAATTTTAATAAATCATCGAATTTTATATATTCATTAACCTCAGGAATGGAA
>URTN01000132.1 GCA_900550795.1 uncultured Mollicutes bacterium | reverse complement strand
ATATTAAAAATGTCCTGGGATAGCCAAGACATTATTATTAATTAAGCACCTTTCTTAAGTTGTTTAGCAGATACCTTAGTCACAAATTTCCTAGAGAAGAATCTTGGGGCAAAGCAAGATAACTTGTTTTTAAATCCCATGATGGCAAAGCTTTTCCCCTTAATTGATTTCTTATAACCATAAGTAGCGACATCTAAGGAGCTATAAGGCTTAATCTTCGAGAATGTATAGTCGTTATGGGCTTTAGATACAAATTTCGAATTAAATGGGCCAGGGCAAAGAGTCAATAGATGGACATTAGTCTTCCTTAATTCATAGGCAATAGATTCACCTAGAATTGCTACAAAGCTTTTAGTAGCGTGGTAAGTGCACATATATGGCCCAGGAACTAATCCTGCTATAGAAGAGATATTGATGATATGTCCTTCATCATTTTTAAGCATGTCATCAAGAAATACACGAGTGAAATACAAAAGGGCATTACAGTTGACTTCAGTCATCTTTAATTGTTTTGAAATGACCATATCCTTGAAA
This sequence comes from uncultured Mollicutes bacterium, assembly GCA_900550795.1. Classification (GTDB taxonomy): domain Bacteria; phylum Bacillota_I; class Bacilli_A; order RFN20; family CAG-826; genus Alloenteromonas. The sequence goes on along the minus strand of URTN01000132.1, from coordinate 2,941 downwards.
TCGCAGCAATCACCAAATCCAGCTGCATTGACTAGGTTATTAACGAAATATCCATTGGTTTTAGTAAAATCAAAAACCTTTTGCAAATCATCGATTAAAGATAAATCCGCGACCAATAAATCAATCTGGGTATCAGGGCTTTTTTCTTTTACATAGGCTTCGGTTTCCTTTAGACCTGTTTCGTCAACATCAACCAAAACCAAATTGTTGCCGTTTTTAGCATAAATATTGGCAAATTCTTTGCCAAGGCCACCACCGGCACCGGTTATAAGAGTAACTTTTTCCATTAAATTTAATCGTATTATTCAGTTAGGCCTAGTTTGATGACTGAATAACTTCTCCTTTCTAGGCTATAATTTATATATGCTGTGTACCTGTATCCATTTTTTGCCACTGGATGGCTCGAGGAATTTTCAGGACACGGCTTTTTACTACCATCGTTAATAAGTTAAGTAACGCTAGACGTTTCATCAATCGCGATTATACGAGAGTAAGAAGTCCGTCGTAACAGCTAACTCACTAAGGAGGTGATTTTTATGCTTTACATTGGAATTGACATTTCCAAATACAAGCACGATTGCATCGTCGTTGATGATGCGGGAGTCATCATTAGAAATGCGTTTTCTTTTGATAACTCAAGAGCTGGCTTTGACCAGTTCACCGAAATGTATCGTTCACTCGATCCCAAAGAAATTAAAAGGATAGGATTCGAGGCAACGGGACATTACCAGGATAATTTCAAGGTCTACCTGGAACGGTCTGGGATTGGATTCATGGAGCTTAATGCTTTACTGGTTCACAAGTTCAAGAATTCACAAACGCTCAGAGGCGTAAAGACCGACAAGACCGATGCGAGACTGATAGCAAGTTACCTATCATCCATAGAGTTCAAACCCTATCCGAAGATATCTTACCACACTCTCGCGCTCCGTTCTTTGTGCAAGAGGCATTTCGACCTCATAAACGAAAGAACGAAGTATTTGATAAGAATAACCAACTTCCTGGACAGGACCTTCCCCGAATTCAAGGAATCCATCAACGGCAATATCAAGAGCAAAACGGCGATGTATATCCTTCATAATTACGGGATCCCAAGCAAGATTGCCAATATCAATGCCCAATCTTACGAGAATATCAGGAAATGTTCTTATGGCAAGTTCTCTGTTGCCAAGTTCAATGGGCTGAGGGAGCTCGCCAGGAACACGGTTGGCTTTTCTTATGAAACCGATTTGTTTGAAATCAAGTCCTTGCTAAGGGTATATGACGCTCTGCAAGACGAGATTTCACTCGTAGAAAACGAGATAACTACGCACCTGTCAAAGATCAATTCCCACATTCCCTCCATCTTGGGGATTGGGAAGGTATCCGCCGCAAGCATCATCGCGGAGATTGAGGACGTCTCTCGTTTTGATAGCCCCAACAAGATTCTTGCCTTTGCTGGCCTCGATCCAAGGATTTACCAGTCTGGAACTCAGGAGTTCAGGGGAAGGATGAACAAGAAGGGCTCGGTGGTTCTGCGCAGGGTCCTCATGAACTGTGCGGAATCCGTTTTGATGTATAATCCCGCCTTCTATGCCTATTACAGGAGGAAGAGGGATGAAGGTAAGCCCCACAGAGTCGCCATTTCACATGTTGCCAGGAAACTCGTGAGAGTCATCTATAAGCTAGAAACCGAACGCATCGATTTCGACTTATCAATCGTTAAGTAGTCCCTAAATTAATTTAGGATTTAAGAAGAAGTTCCATAAAGAGAACTATTTTTGTCATACAAATTATTTTTCACTTGATTTGTTAATAGTTAAATTCCTCTTTATCTTTTAAAGTAAATAACAAATATTAAATCTAACGATTTTATAAAACCTAAAGCTCTTCTAATTGCACGTTCCTCCTTATTTATCTAACTCCCATTTGGCAAGAAATAGCCAAAAGGATCTATAAAACTAAAATTCAAAATGAATTACTTTCACCTAGACAAACTAAAAGACAAAAGAGGCCTTCAAAATTAATGAAGGTACAACTTCTAATGCCTTAATGATTGAAATTGGTGCGATACGTGTATTCATTTTGACAAGAAAACTTTAACAAAAGCAATATAAAAGCACAGTACCCAAATGGGTACTTTTAGGAAGAAATCTTATTTATTTTTGTTATTGTTTTATTAATTAGAATTGGGACGTTCTAATATGACTAATCCAGTTTCTCTTGCCCTTACTGCTAATTCAGTCCTAGAACGCAAGCCTGTCTTATTTAATAAATTGGATATATGTTTCTTAATTGCATTAGGAGAGACATTAAGTTTCTCAGCGATTTCTTGATTGCTATATCCTCCAGTCATAAGACGAAGGACAATTAATTCCTTATTGGTAAATTCATTGCTTTTAGCCAAGCCTACATTGACGCTCATGGTAGCATCAGGATAGACAATCTCCCCGTTCATTACTTTATCCATGACGGATAAAATGCTTTCCTTATTGGCTTCTTTATACCAAAAGCCTTCTGCCCCTAGCTTTTTAGCGCGCTCTATATAGGAACATTCGGGCATGCTTGTAACAATTATTATCTTTGTATTAGGGAATTTCCTTTTATTTTTAGAAGCGGCTTCAAGTCCACTATAGCCATCGCTAGTAACTACATCCATCAATATCAAATCTATCTGGGTGGACATGCAATAAATCTCTGCTAAGGCAGCGCAATCTATGACTTTAGATAATTTATAGTTAGGTGAAGTATTGACAAAATGGGAAAAAAGTTCGGCTGGCATGGCCTGATCTTCAACAATTAATACAGAATATTTCTTCTTTTCCATTTAATGAATGTGTTTTATTTCTAATAACATCTATAAGGATACCACCATTCATATATTAAGGTCATTTAGAAAATGTTATTATTGAGTTTCACGATTTTTGACAAAGGCAACAACTTTTACTTTGTAAAAAGTTTG
>URTN01000131.1 GCA_900550795.1 uncultured Mollicutes bacterium | reverse complement strand
CAAAGTAGATGTTAAAAAGAAGTCAATTCAGTTAAATTTAGCAAATAAGTAAAAAAGAGTAGAATTAGATTATTGATAGCAACGGCTCTTAATGTTATTATTTACGGGCTGTTTAGATATAAACAGGTCCTTTTTTGGAGGCATTACATGAATATTTTAAAGGCTATAGGCGGTTTATTTGTAAAACTATGGCGTTGGATAAAAGAGACCGCTTGGGTTCAACCATTACTTATTGTCGGCGCTATTTTTGCCGTCATCTTCTCAATTCCAAAGATTACCGAATGGGTTCAATCAATGGATGCCGGTTCTGTTTCTGCCTACTACACTCAATTCAAATTAACTCTCGAAGGTCAAACTTCAACCGATGAACATACCACTCAAGCTGATGAAATAACTGGTTTCATCAATGAATGGTCTAACTTCGATCATAAATACACTTCTTATGCCGACTATAAGGCTAGCTTAGATAAAGATGCCAAAGACATGATCGAAAGATATGGCGAAAAGTTCTATCTAGTCTATGTTGGAAAAGATTGCACCAACTGCGAAACAATCCAACCAGGATTTGAAGCCCTCCAAGAAAATTGGGGCAGCAGCTATGTTGCTGATGATTCTAGAAGCTTCAAGATGTACACCATCTTCTCCGATGAAGAATCCACTAACGATGATGACTTCGATACTGATGATAACAAGAAAGCCTTTGTCCGTTATCTAGACAAATGGAATGATGAAGGTTTCTTCACCAATGGAGGAGGACGCTTAGAAGAAGCTCCATATCACAAAGCTGCTTCTGTTTCCGATTCTGATTATGAACACTTCATCGATGCTGATCATTCTTCCTTCTCAGTACCAACCATCTTATTAGTTGATTTCTCCGAAGAGGCATTCAACTTACAACAATCTAGAGTTGGCTTAAGCGAAGTTATGTTCGGAGTCAGCGGTTCTGATAAAGTTGCCAAAGCCGACTTATTAATGGAAATGTGGAATCACACCACCAAATCTGATAACACCAATCCATTCTCTGATGTCTATAAACAATCTGTAAAATAAAAAGAAAAATAAAATTTAAAACCTGCCGCTACTTCATCTAACGGCAGGTTTTCTTTATTCCTATATATATTATATAAGGAACTATTCGACTAGTTGGAAAGCATAAGTTGCTCTAGCAATGGCTATATGGTTCCTGTTTTTGCATTCTTAACAAATTCTATTCAAAACAACCAGAGATAGCGGTCAAATAAGAATCCCGCCACCTATCAGTCTCTTAGTCATTCTGCAAGAGCAAAATCATAAATCATTTTTCCTGGAGACTCACATGTTTCGCAAATGCTACCATTTTCATCTACACCCGGCAAAAGTCCAGGTGTTACAAAGCACATTCCGTTATATGCTTCTGAAAAATATTTCCATTCGCATAGGCTAAAGAAGTCAGGCACATCCACATCCCCTTCCATTAGGTTTGGTTTAAAATAAACCATGTCCCAAATGGCATCGTACAATATGTTTTGGTCATATTTTATTGAATATGTTTGGTGAGACGAAAATTCAGTTCCATCTAGACTCCACTTTACCAAGCAATCCACTTTATTAACAAACTCAATCGTGAACGACGGATAATTTGTTCCGTTTACAACTCTTTGCAATGTATATGTCGATGGCAATTTGAGTTCGGCTTTTGAAGATGTCGAAATCGAGGTTGTGGTCGTGGCTGTAGAAATGCTTGGTTCAATAGAATCTATGCCACTATTAGTAGATTCGCTAGTCGAAACTGGTTTATTGCCGCATGACAATAGCAAAAGCGGTACTAATGCAGATATGAGTTTTTTCATTTTTCGCCTCCTTTTTTCATCTTGATGAGGCGATATTCTTCATTATGAATGGATTTAGCCTTATCAAGTTATAGGGGTCACTTGCTTTTATGCCCCTTATAATTTGAATTTAACATTGCTCCAATTCGTGTCAATAAAAAATTTTCTAGGCCTAAAGTCACTTCGTTTCCAAAAGAAAATGGGCCTAACGCCCATTACTTCAATTCGTAAGTTTAGTAAAGACTATTTATTGGATTCTCTTTTCTTTAATAAAGCCAAATTTACACATGGTGGGACTAATTTAGACACATCAGCTCCATTATTAGACATTTCATTTATTGTTGAACTAGAAATAAAAGAAGTTTTGTTACTAGCCATAAAGAATACCATCTCAACCGAGTTATCAAGAAAACTATTCGCAGCGGCTAATTGGAATTCATATTCAAAATCAGTTATAGCCCTTAATCCACGGATAATATGACTTGAGCCATGTTTTTTTGCATAATCAACAGTAAACCCAGAAGTAAAATCTACGTCGACATTTTCTAAATCCTTTGTAGCTTCTTTCATCAAGGCAAGTCTTTCCTCGACACTAAATTCACTTTTCTTATTTGGATTAACTGCTAATAAAAGAGTTACATGGTCAAATAATCCCAATGTCCTTTTCAATATGTCCATATGTCCATTAGTAATTGGATCAAATGAGCCAGGATAAATTGCTTTTTTCATATTATTTCCTCAACAATATCAATTTAGTATAACCGTATTTCTTGTATTTGACTTCGCTAAAACCTTCTAGATTTAGCTCAAGTTCTCCTTCATATTCTATTCCAATTCTGCCCATATTATCTAGCAACGATAATTTATTAATCATATCAATGCTATTTTGATAATATTCCTTATCTTTATATGGAGGGTCTATATATATAAAGGAAAAGGAGATTCCTAATTTAGATAAATGTTCCAAAGCATCTATATAATCCATGTCCAATATAACCCCATTTCCTTCTTTTAATGAAGCTAAATTGGATTTAATAACCTTAATCGCATCATTAGAAGTATCTACAAAATAGGATTTCTTTGCCCCTCTAGACAATGCTTCTATCCCCACTGCACCTGAGCCTGCAAATAAATCTAATGTATTTCCATCTAAATCAAAACTAACCGCAGAAAATAAAGCTTCCCTAACCATATTTTTTGTAGGAACAGTCCTACTATCAGGAGTAACAATAATTCTGCTTCTATATTTACCACCGATTATCTTGATCATTTGCATTTCCTTTTTTCTTTAAAGGAAGAAAACAATATTTCATCTATTTGTTCATATAGTTTTCTGACTTCCTTAAAAGCATTCATATAATCTTTAACAACATCTAATGTATCTAATTCTAGTTTTATTTGATGTAATTCCTGTCTAGATTTAACAGCAAAAGGAGAATCAAAGCCAAAATGATTTAAGTCATCATCATATTTAGAAGATGCTAGTTTCATCTTAATTGATAATTCATTGGCTTTTAAGTCAGCTGACATTATTTTCTCTTTTTCTTTAAGCAACACTACTCTATGGTCATTATCTAGATTAGTCTTAAGCAAATTAAGAGCTTCCAAGGTTTCTTGCTTCATACAACTATTATCTTATAAAAATTTATAAAAAGGTACGACAAAAAGAAGCAA
>URTN01000130.1 GCA_900550795.1 uncultured Mollicutes bacterium | reverse complement strand
GAGGTTTTATACTATTTCTTATGCAAAGCAAATCTACATTAATTAACGATCTCTATATCCTTGCTTCTAAAGGCGAGGACCTATCTAAACTTGGTTTAGTAACTTTAAAAGGCTGGGTTAAGACTAACCGTGACTCTGGTTCGATTGGTTTTATCTCTTTAAATGACGGGACTTGTTTCAAACCAATCCAAGTCATTTATTCCCCAACCCTATCTAATTTTGAAGTAGTTTCCCACATTTTAACGGGGGCGTGTATTGAAATTAAGGGTAATTTGGTTATGACTCCAGAAATGAAGCAACCATTTGAAATACATGCCGAAGAAATAAATATCCTAGGTGATTGCTCTAGCGATTATCCTCTCCAAAAGAAAAGGCATAGTTTTGAATACCTCCGCGATTTAGCCTATCTCCGTCCAAGGACAAATACATTCCTTGCCTTATATAGATTAAGAAGCAAATTGGCTTTGGGAATACATGAATTCTTCCAAGATAGGGGATTTGTCTACGTCCATACTCCTGAAATAACTGCAAATGATGCAGAAGGGGCAGGACAAGTATTTACAGTCTGCACATCTAATGATGGCAAACTTGACGATAAGGATTTCTTTGGAAGAAGAGCATCTTTAACCGTATCAGGTCAATTACATGTCGAAGCTTTTGCTTCTGCATTTAGAAACGTCTATACATTTGGTCCAACTTTTAGGGCTGAAAAATCAAATACCCCACGTCATGCTTCCGAATTCTGGATGATTGAACCAGAAATATTCTTTGGCGATCTTGATGACGATATGGAATTAATGGAAGATACGATTAAATTCTGTATTTCCTATGTTTTAGAGCATTGCAAAGATGAAATGGAATTCTTCGACAAGATGATTGCCCCTGGATTAATTGAAAAATTAAGCCATGTTTTGGCAACTCCATTTACCAAAATGGAATACACCGAAGGTATCAAATTGCTTCAAGAAGCAGTCAAAAATGGCCATAAATTCGAATATAACAAGATTGAATGGGGAATGGATTTACAAAGTGAACATGAACGTTATCTAACTGAAGAAGTAGTTAAGGGACCAATGTTCTTAATTAATTATCCAAAAGAAATCAAAGCCTTCTATATGAGGGAAAACGATGATGGAAAAACTGTTGCCGCGTGTGACTTATTAGTTCCTGGTGAAGGCGAAATCATCGGTGGTTCCCAAAGAGAAGAACGTTACGAAATATTAAAATCCAAGATGGAAAAAGCCGGAAATATCGATGGACTCGAATGGTATTTGAATCTAAGGAAATATGGTGGAGCCATCCATTCTGGATTTGGAATTGGATTTGATAGATTACTAATGTATCTAACCGGAGTTAGCAATATCCGTGATACAGAACCTTACCCAAGGACATCATCTAACTTAAAATATTAATATGGAAGAAATTGATAATACAAAAGTAGAAGAAACAAAAGAAAAACTTCCTTCGAGTGAAAAGGAAGTTGCCAGGAAAAGAGTATTTTTCCTTCTTTTGGGCATTTGTATTGTTATTTTGGCTTTTATTATTTGGGAAATTGTTGATATAGCGTTATACAAATGAAAAAGGATGGATTGATCTACAAGGCTTATTTTGACAAAGAAATCAAGTTTTCGATACGACTTGGAAGATTGCTTTTGGCCTTTGGATCAATTTTTCTTTTTATCAGTGGACTAACCCATATTATCGTTTCGATTATAAGTTTAGTTAATACGGATTATTCGACATTTACTGCTGTTTCTTATTTTCTGGTCATCTTGTCTTTCGTCCTGTATTTATTTATGATTTTTTCTTCGATTGGGGGAGTGTCATTTTCTTTAAACAAGGGGCCTTTCCTTTCGCTAACTGCCTTAACTGCTATTGTTTCGGCCGTTTTCTTTTTTATCTGGATTATATTTGATTTCAATAATCTATTTTCTAGCGGGGATTGGGAATCTTTCCTTGAATCTTTCGCTTCCATAGATTTATCCCTGTGCATATACTTTATCGGCTGGTTTTTAGCTAAGGATTACCTAGATTAATTATGAAAAAGAAGTTACTTGTATTGATGCTTTTATTCTCTAGCCTTGCTTTAATTTCTTGTGGGGGTTCTAAAAAGAGTTCCTCTAAATGTAACGGGAATGGTTTGACTTGTCCGATTGGACTTAGAATTGATCTATAAGCAATTATTCACTTGGGGGAAGTGGTTTATCTGGAGTTATTTTTATATCTTCGCTAGCTTTAAATCCTTCTAGGGATTTTTCAAAGACGCTAGTGGCTCTTCTATTAATCATGACTGCCCTAGAAATAAATGCCTGGCAAGAAATTAGATAATAGACAATTGCAACATAGAAACAAGAAGTTGCTATATAAAATGGAAGATTGGCTAAAATGAATGTCGGACGATGTGAAACCGGAGGGAAGTTAGCTAATAAAGTTATTCCAAATACCTTGGTCCAGACTTCTTCGGCATTCCAATCGAACGAATAGAATAGTTCAGAAAAGATAACAAAAGGATTTTCGTTCCATCTAGAAGTGGCAATGTTAGTTATTAGATAAATTAATAAACCGATAAAAGCGATTAAAAATGGATATAGGGATTCCTTAAATAGCTTCCTGCAGTTTTTCTTTAATCCTAATTTTTTAAAAGCAGCAGGGGTATCCACGACATGAGTAATAGCAACATCATGAAGCATGTTATCGGCTTTCTTTCCTTGATAAATCATGGTTTTCCTAACTGCAACACCAAGTAAGCCGATAATAAGGAAAAGGACCATTGCTATAACAAGCAAGACTATCAAGGCTTTTTTATCACTTTCAGAAAGAAGTATAAATAAATTCATTTTTTATCTCCTTCCGGGAAGTTAAGCAATTCAACATCGTTTTTTGGTTCATTCTCGATGACATTATTTGGATTAGCCATTGGAATTTGGTCTGGTTGTACATTATTTGTAGGTGGGGTTTGTTGAATTTGAGGGGCAATGAACCCTTGGTTAGGGATAAACCCATTATTCATGTTTGGATTCATTCCTATTTGAGGGCCTTGCTGGCCGGCTGGAATAAATCCAGTCGGGGTTTGTTGATAATAATTTTGTTGGATATAGACAGTTTGGCTAGCAGGGGCAGCTTCTTTCTTTTCTTCTTCCATTCCATTTTGCTTATCTATGGCTTTTTGAAGGATGTCATAGGCTTTATTATCTTCCTTAAATGGAGGGAATATAGGCTTACCAGAAAAGAAATTGACGATTAAAACAATCCCTTGGTAAAGGAAATTGAATATTCCAAATATTCCAACTAGAGCGGCTATAACTAGGATTAATGGGAATAGTACCGCATACAATATTCCAAGTCCAAATTGTTTGATCGCGTTCATTGCCTTTTAATTTTGCTCTTATAATTCCTTATTATAAAGATATTAGTTTTCTTTTTTCCTTAATTTTGAGAATTCATATATTAAAGAAGAGATAGGGAAACTAATAAAAATTATTCCGATTAAGATTATCC
>URTN01000129.1 GCA_900550795.1 uncultured Mollicutes bacterium | reverse complement strand
AAATATGTCCATAAGAATATCTTCTATCGTGCCTTTGCCTGGTTTTTCTATTACATAATTGCCCTTCCTATCATTTGGTTTGTACTTAAATTTGTTTTCCATTATAAGGTAAAGGGAAATAAACGTATTAGGGGCATCATGAATAGTGGTGTCTTTTTCTATGGCAACCATACTTCAATTACCGATGCCTTAATCGCCCAGGCTTTGGTTTCTAGGGGCAAAAGGACTTATATAGTAGCTAACCAAGATTCGACTTCAATATCTGGGATTAGGTGGCTAGTAAGCATGCTAGGATGCATCCCTACTCCAGAAAATGGAGTTGAATCTGCCAAATTCGTCGATGCTATTAAATATAGGATAAAGCAAAGATGTGGGATAATGATATTCCCTGAAGCCCATATCTGGCCTTATTCAACTCATATCCGTCCATTCCCTGATTCTAGCTTTATCTATCCAAGTGAACTAGGAACCCCAGTAGTCGCGATTTGTACTACCTATCGTCCTAGAAAGATATTTAAGGATAAACCTCCTTTTCCTACAATACATGTCTCTAAGCCATTTTTCCCTAATATGGCTTTATCAATTCCAGAAAGAAAGAAGGAATTGAGGCAAAAGGTATATGATTTCCTATTAGATGTAGCTTCTAGCGAGGAAAATGTAGAATATATTTCCTATATAAAAGCAAAAGAATAGGAAGCATCTTGCTTTAAGAAAATAAAAAATAATCTATAATAAAGCTATCGAAAGGAAAATAATTATGGAATTAAAAGGATCTAAAACCGAACAATGCCTTATGCAAGCCTTTGCAGGTGAATCCCAAGCCAGGAATAAATATACCTACTTTGCTTCTAAGGCCAAAAAAGAAGGCTATGAACAAATAGCCGCCCTCTTCCTAGAAACTGCTGACAATGAGAAAGAACACGCTAAGTTGTGGTTCAAATATCTTGAAGGTGGAGATATCAAGTCAACTGAAGAAAACCTTGAAGAAGCTGCTAATGGGGAAAATTATGAATGGACTGAAATGTATCCTGAATTTGCCCGTGTTGCAGAAAGCGAAGGCTTTAATGAAATCGCTGCTAAATTTAGATTAGTCGCCGAAATCGAAAAGCATCACGAGGAAAGATATAAGAAATTACTAAATTCAGTCAAGACTGGAGTAGTATTCGTATCTAATGATGTTGCCGTTTGGAAATGCAGGAACTGCGGACATATTGTCGTTGGCAAATATGCCCCTGAAATCTGCCCAGTCTGCAAACATCCAAAGGCTTTCTTCGAATTGAATGCAACTAACTATTAATATTTAGATTTAATAGTAATAATTGACCCTTGCTACTATAATAGAAAGGGTCTTTTTTGATTGGAGATTTATGGATATTGCTTTTATTGTACTGACTATTTTGATTGGACTAGTTTTTCTTTTCTTGTTCTTGCTTCTTTCCTTTCAAGTCATATTTATTTTATTCGCCCCTTTAAAGCCGAAGAAATTCAAGAAACACGAAGCTAAAAATAGATTTGCTATTATTATCCCTGCCCATAATGAAGAATCTGTCATATCTAATTCGGTAAATAATTTGCTTAATAACATTGATTATCCTAGGGATTTATATGATGTATATGTCTGCGCAGATAATTGCAGCGATTCAACATATAAACTAGCAAAAGAAGCTGGAGCGATTGTCTATGAAAGATTTTGCGAAGATCCAAATAAAAAGAGGGCTGCCTATCCAATAAAGTTACTTATCGAAAAGGTTTTGGAAGCAGATAAATATGATGCAGTCATCAAATTTGACGCGGATAATTTGCCATGTCCTGAATTCCTATTAAGGATGAATGATGCGATTAGCGAAGGAGTCAATATTGCTAGAGCACATGAAGCCCCATCCAATATGGGACAAAATATATGGAGTTCGGTATCTAGCTGCTATTATGCTAGAGATTCTAGGTTAGCATGTAATTTCAGGGAGAGAATGGATTGGAATTCCATGATTTCTGGGGCTGGAATGATGGTTACTACAAAGGTATTAAAAGAAATTGGTGGCTGGGATGCCCTTTCTGGAATAGATGATGCTGAATTTGCCGTTAAGAGAATGTTAGGCAAATACCATATCAATTACATTCCAGAAGCCATTGTATATGAAGATCAACCTTCCTCTAGAAAAGATTCTGCCAATAGGAATGCCAGGATGGCCAATGCCTTGAATAAATTATATTTCGGAGAGGGGATGAAGCTACTTGGAATGTTTTTTAAAACAGGAAAGCTAACTTATCTAGATATGTGGTGCCAACTTTCTTTTGTCCCTCTTCCTTTGGCTTTATCTATTTCTATACCGATTTATCTAGCTTTTTATTTTATTACCTTAGGATTAGAAGCAGGTGGGATTCATATTTATTCCTGGATGTTTACTCCTGGATTAGAGGGAACAGCTTTCTTAACTATTAAGTGGACTTTGATAGCAGGATTAATTGCCTTGGGATTATTCTATATATTATGGACATATCAATCTTGGCTAGGGGTATATCTAGATAGAAAGATATTAGGGAAGAATTGGTATAAAGATGCTAGGAAAGGCATTTGGCTAGGGGCTTTTGCCATGATTGTCTATGGATTTAGCGTGACTGATGGTACTAGCAAGAAAAAAGTAAAGTGGGCTTCAATTAAACGTAATCCACAGAATAACGATAAAAAATAATAGGTTAGTGGACTGCTAACCTATTAGTAGTTATAATTTAGGAGTCGAAGGGTAATCCCTTTGATAGGACGCCGGAAGGGGTCCACCCACAGCGAGAGATAGTCTCGCTTTTTTATTTATCCTTAATAATATCTTTCTTATTATCTTTATCTAATTTATGGTTATAGGAGATTTCAAATACGATTACGGAGATTAAAGATAAAATCATCATTAGATAATAAGTTAATGCTCTCCATAATAAGGATATGACTACGTGATCTATATTGGATTCACCAGTCACGGCTCTAGCAACAATCGCAAAAGCCATTTCAATTCCCCCAGTTCCACCTGGAGTAGGAACCCAGCATACTGCAGCAGAAGCAAAAGCAGTGGCAAACCCACTTTGAACAAACTTATCTATCCCGATGGAATTTCCTACCATTACTGACTTAATGATGAAAAACGGTAAGGAGAAATATATTCCATATACGACTAATTTGACTAAGGTAGCTAATAGAACTGCCTTTTTGTGCTTGAACAATTCTTTTGTAGTGGTCTGCACATTGTTGCAATAGGCTTCAAAAGCAGGGATCTTTGGTCCAAGGAATTTATTTATTAGCTTGGCCTTGCATAGCCATTTGGCTATTTTTATAAGGCAATTGGCCAATCCTTTATTTAGACCTAGGCAACATACAAAAACTAGGAATCCTAGATTGAATACATATCCAACGATTGCTAAAGCTACGAATGTCCAATATGCAGTATCTGGTGAGTTAGGGAAATTTGACATCGAATAACTCATGATTGCATCGGAGAATGATGGATAGAATATAAG
>URTN01000128.1 GCA_900550795.1 uncultured Mollicutes bacterium | reverse complement strand
TTATAGCAAAGAATTATTAATCTATATTATTTGGATGGATTATTAAAATTAATGAGGCATCTTTTTAAGTTAATATAAGAATCATAAGATGGCGTTGTTCCGCTTAAGAACCCACTTTCATAAGCTTCGCTCTTCTTTATATCATTTCTTTTTAAAAGAGTGGAAAGATTATCTATAGTTATCCCGCCCTTATTTCTAACTATATAAATGCAGTCATTTCTATCAAACTCATTTAAAATTTCAGCATAATGTGTCGAAAAAACTAATGAAGCACCAGCTTTATTAACTTTTTCATCCATAAACAGTCTAACAAGAGTAGAGACAATCTCATGGCTAAAATGATTCTCTAATTCATCAATTATCAAATATCCTCCACTAGAGAACATTTTTATCGCGGATAGAAAAGTATTAATCCCTTTTATCGTTCCGGAAGACAAATATCTATCAACATCCGCAATATGTTCTAATTTTATTTCATCCTTACCAAAAAATTTAAGTCGTCCACCAATTCCGCCACTATTATTTTCAACATTGATGTATTCAATGTTTGGATCAAAAAAGCCAATTAATTCAACAGGACAGTCTTCAGCCAAAGTTAGTTTATTTATATTCGTATATCTAAGCATATCGACGAAAGCAAAATTGTTTTTTCTCTTCTTATTAAAGGCAACCATTATACTGATGTCATCAAGAAGAAAGGCTTCTTCATTATTTCTTTGCATTATAGTTCTAACGCCTTCTAAAGAATATAAATCCGCCTTCTTCTTTATTTTCCCTATTGGCTTTTCTTTTAAAGTTTCTTCTTTTATTACTAGCCTATCTTTTTTCTCAATAACAGTATTTAGAAAATAGATGCAATCAGAATCATAAAAGCAAATATCAAAGATAACATCCTTGTCAGAATTAAGACCATCGAATATTTCAATATACTCGCTATTGTTTAAAGACTTGTTGTTTAATAATCCAAAAACAAAGGCAATGGTTTTTAAAATAGTAGTTTTTCCAGATGCGTTGATGCCAATGAGTGACAAAACATTATTCAAATATATTTTCAGATTGTTTTGGGCAAACAATAGAGTTGCTTTTTCAGCATTATCGCTAGTTACTCTTTGAGAAGCGACAAAATCAATTTCACCTTTTCCGTTGAACAATGGCAAACCGTTAAATTCGACCTTTAATAATTTCATTTGCAACGCCTTAATAACATAATTATCGTTTTTATCTAATTAATTATAACATAATTTTAAGAAAATATATGAATAAGAACGGAAAACACGTTTTTATTCTCCAAAAGAAAACGACAACAATGTTGCTTGCTGCCGTTATTAAAATTTAGGAGTATTTTATTTTACTGTTTTAAGTAAAAACGAGATTAACTCATTTGAATCGAAACAGGAAAGAGGAAGCATCACCTGTCTTATAAGGCCATGGAAAATGATTAGATTATTTGAAGAAAGCACTACTACAGAGCGCACTTCTAGTCTTTTTGTTTTTCTCCCTGTTGTAATTTCTATTGTTCGAGTAAGCGGGTCAAACTGCAAAATTACTTTTTCATTGGACTTAGGAATCCAACATAAAATCAAACGTACAGTAGCAATAATAAAGAATACTGCGCCTATTACAGTTGAAGGAAGTATGGCAGATTCAAAGAAAAGCCTTAGATTATTATTTTGAGGTTTTGCAATAAGACCAATTAATTTAAGCAGGAAACCCATTGCAAAAGAAATACAAGCGGCCATTACAAATGTATAGTTATAACGGCACTTATTATAAGAAAGCCTTCTTCTCTCTCCCCCGGTAATTTCAAAAGATGTTATTTCAGTATTCATGTTAGCAAAGCCCCAAGAAAATATCGATATCAGATTGAGTAGCAAAACCTCTTACCGTCCCATCAATTCCACTACCGTCAATTTGCCAGCTTATCGTATCTTTGTTGTAACGATTGCCGTTAGAAAGATCTAAAATAGGCGACCAGTCCAAATATCTAACGCCATTTTCAACATAAGAGCGATATTGGAATTTTACCATAACTACTTCATTGTTATTGCTACCGGTCCCAACCTCCAAGGCGGCAACTATATTAATTAAATAGTCTCTGAATTGCCTTTTCGTTATAAGGAAATGTTTCTTATTGCAACTCTTTACCAAAGAATAAAAGCTCATAAAGAAACTGACTCCGGATGCCACCCATCCAACAACAGGAAAGAAGCAACCTACAACTCCTGCAATAGAAACAGCAAACCCAACTGAATTATAAACTATATCGAAAGTTTCCTCTTTGTTTTCGTCGTGATTGATTTCATTTCCGTAGCCATCGAAGAACTTACTATTAAGAGACTGAAGCAAGGCGCTGTAGAATGAATGCAAGGAGCGTCTTACTTCCAAATCCCAAACATACATAACTACGTAATTGCAATTAGTTCCGTTTGTATATTTATCGGATAAATGTCTAATCATAGGATATTTATCATAATTGGAAAAAGCTATTCTGGCATTATCGTTAGTTGTCGAAAAAGCACTTATCCCCAAAGGATTATAATCGCTTTTCCATAATGCAAATTTTTGGCCAGAAGAGCGTCCGCTGCTAATGGTATAGAAAGTATTTGCCCTTTGAGTATTTACCTGCTCTTGGACCACTAATTTATATGGATTATCATTATCGAAATAATTGTCTTGATAAGAATAAACAACTATATAAAAAGTACCTGGAGTAGCATTTGTAATTTGTATATGTTCATTTTGTCCAACCCCACCAGCCTTAGATTGGGCATAGATATGAGTTGGATTATTGAAATCCAATTCTTCATAAGAGGTAGCCCCTGTATTGCTAAGTTTATATACTCTAAGATCATAGTCACAATTTGACGGGACTTGAGTTAGATCAATAGTCAATGTGCCTACCGAAACCATGTCGAAAGAATAAAAGTCCTTATCGATATAATATTTTTTCCATAACCAGCCTTCTGATTTTTGGCTTATTGTTGCGTGTACAGTAACTGAATGCCAATAGACGCCATTAACGTCAGTACCGGCTTTATAAATAGCAGAAGCTTCAGCGAAAGAATCGTTATTTTCTTTTTGGTCATTAAAAGCAACCGTACTAATAGATTCCTGATTAGTATTCGAAGTTTCCGACAGTACATTACCGTTGGAATCTTCCGATACTGAGTAATAATCTCTGCTTTGTTCAGCGTAATTCGACGTTTCAAAATCATCTGATTTATGGTCAGAATATTTATTCCCTGAATCCAATTCATAAACATAGTCGTCGGTTTTCTCTTGACAGCTAATCAAGTTACGGCGAACAGGCTGTATTTCCTCAAGCCCCGCAACGGATGCTTTTTGGATTGGGTTGATGCATGATTGCAAAATACATGCGGTCGCCATGGCGAAGATGAAAATTCTTTTTTTCTTCATTTTTTCTAATATCTCCTTTTTATTTTATCGAAAGCTGTTTTAGCTTCCGTAAAAGTCAAATTTGGGTTAGCCTCCATATAGTGATATAG
>URTN01000127.1 GCA_900550795.1 uncultured Mollicutes bacterium | reverse complement strand
GGGGCGTGGTGCTTTAAAATAGGCAAATTTATAGAAATTCGTTTTTTCTAACCTAAAAAAGATTTGTAAAACCCTTTTGATATTGAATTAGAAATAAAAGGTCATAGAATAACCTTTTGAGATGTATATATGACTAAGAAATTATTTAAAGAAATGAACATGACCGAAGGCAACCTATTTGCCAAGATTGGCCTATTTGCACTTCCGTTATTTTTAGCAACCGTACTTCAACTTCTTTATTCTACCGTTGACCTAGTTACTGTCCACTTTATGGGCGGAGGGCAATCTTCGATGGCTGCCGTTGCTGCTAATGGGGCCTTAATTAATCTAGTCATTGTAGTTTTTGCCAATATGTCCATGGGTTCTAATGTTGCTATAGGCAATGCAAAAGGCGCTGGCGAACACGATAAAGCCAAAAAGATATTACATACCTCATTCCTTGTATCAATAATCTCTGGCATCGCAGTTGGAATTATTGGATTTTTCACTTCTAGGTTACTACTAGAATTAATGAAAACAGATGCCCACATCATTGATCTAGCCACTACCTATTTGAAAATATATTTCTTAGGAATGCCATTCCTTATGATCTACAACTACTTGTCTCAAATAATGAGGGCAATAGGTAATTCATCGACCCCATTCTTCATTTTATTAATCTCCGGAATATTCAATGTAGTCGCAGATATTGCCTTTGTCGCTTGGTTTAAAATGGATGTTGCTGGGGTTGCCATTGCCACGGTAATCTCTGAAGTAATCTCTGCATTATTATCAACACTTTATTTCTTTATCGACAAAAGCTCCTATGTAGTATTCAAATGGAAAGAAATGAGAATTGATAAGGGGGCCTTAAAGGAAATCGTTAGATTAGGACTTCCGGCAGGATTACAAGGATTCTTCTTCGCTCTTCCTAATGTCTTTATTCAAGCAAAGTTATATACAATTGCTCCGGATAATCCCGATTTACAAGACGGAGCTATCGCAGCTAGCAATATCGAAAGCTATATCTATGCTGGCATAGAAGCAATATTTGCAGCCACTATGTCTTTTACAGCTCAAAACTATGGAGCAAAGAAAATAAAGAACATAAACAAGATATATGGTTATTCATTAATCTGGAATTTTATGTTCTGTGCGGTCGTAGCTTTAGTCATCATATTCGCCAATCGTTCCTTGCTAGGATTATTTGTTGATACAGAGCAGGCTTTTGCTTCAGGAAAAGAAAGATTAATGGTTATAGGACTAACTTATTGCCTTGATGGGATAATGGATATAACTAGTAGTACCATTAGAGGGTGTAGAAGATCAATGTTCCCAATGATAACAACTTTAATCGGTTGTACTGTTGTTAGGATTATTTTATTAGAAACAGTATTCAATATCCCCTACTTCCATACGGTAGGTTGGCTCTATAGCGTTTATCCTATTACCTGGATAATAACAGCCACCGCAAACATAGTTGCAATGATAATAATATTAAAGAAAGTAAAACTTGAATTTGGAGAAAAGACGCAACCCCTTAGTCAAAATTAAAGAATTTTCCTATTAGTTTATCTGTCTTTACCGAAAAACTATGTTGTTATTTGTCTTTACCTTCATGCAACAAATGGACGTCCAAGAAAGAAGAAATAATTAAACCTGTCAAGGCAATTATGGCAAACGAACCAAATGAAACGTATCTAAACGAAGTTAGGTACGGATATATCAATTGGATAACCGAGTTAATTAGTTGAAATATAAATGGGGCGATAAATACAGCCCTCCTTCTTAATTTTGGGCCTACTATATGATGAAGCATCAACATATTGCTAGTAACATAGAACCCCGATGCAACCCCTTTTCCTAAATGGATAAAGATAAGAATGGATACAATGAATAACCCATTTTCTAAAGGGATGTTATAAATATATGAAAGAATAGCTAGTATCAAACATTGAACAAATATAACTGCAAAGGATATCTGCATTGATGTCCTAACTTTATTGCCAACACCAAACTTAGTATTTATAAAGATAATAAGGAATTCACTTATTGATGAAGATGCAATAAATAAACCCCAGGTAAGTGGATTAAACTCGTTAATATGAGGGGAAGAGCTTTCTAAAGCAGTCCAGAAATTTGAAGTAAGAGAATCACTAGACCAGACAAGAGGAATCCATAGACATGCAAGTAAAAGATAAAGGACGTATGTCTTATTTTTAAATAAATCCCTTAGATAAACCTTTTCATGATCGTCGTCATGAAACATAGATGATGGATATGGTTTGAACATGAACGTTAAACAAAATAAAACAATTAGCATTGGAGAAGAAACTAAGAATAAAAATAAATATCCTTTATAACCTTGGAATAAAGATTCGGCGATTAAGCCTGCTAAAGGGGAAACTATAATCGGAACCAAAGCCCCATAAATGCAAACATGCCCAAATTTAGTCTTCTCCGCATAATTTGTATCCGCGATATTAGATGTATTAAAAGATACAAAAGACCAATGTAGACCCATTAATAAAGATGGCAAGAAAAGGAAAAGGAAATATAGCAAATAATAAGATGAAAAATTTATTATTTCATTCGATTCGTTTAACCCAGTAGGTAATATTAGGCCTAAAATTGAAAGCAACAGCAAGATAATTAATGAGCAAACGCAAAGGATTCTCATTATCTTTAAATTATTTTTTTGATGTGAAACCAAGAATGAAAAAATAAATAAACCGATTGCCGCAAATAAAGGAGGCAAGAACAAGGAAAAGGAAGACATCAAAGGAGACCAAGACAAGTTCTTCCTGCATTCATTAAGGAACAAAGTCAAAAACGAAAAGACCATGCCTTCATAAAAAGAAACAAAAACAAAATATATCTGGGCTTTGGATGTTTCCCTTTTGCTTTTTCTATCTAGAAAGAAGGCGTTTTCCATATCCTTGTAATGATAAAAGAAAGCCTCTTCAAGGAAAAGGAGTAACTGCTTAATTTAGCTAATAAAATGCTAAATATCATTGACTAAATGTATTTCTTTATCAAAGACTCAAAAAGTTCATACCCATGATGATTTAAATGAACTAAATCAGTAAAAAAAGGATTTTCTTTTGAAGAAGCGATATATAAAGATAAAATAAAAATTCCAAGTCCAATAATAAGATAATATGTTCCAAACGTATCTCCAAAAAAGAATCTAATTTTACCTAAAACAATATTTGATTGCTCTGGCAAGAAAAAGAACAATATACATAATGCAATTACTATCGTCAATGGCACGATTGTTATCATCCAATCAATTTGCACTTTTTTATTTCTAGTTTGATTTTCCATTTATTTTTCCTCCAAATATTTTGCATAGCTTGCATCTAAATCTGCCAACTCTCTAAGGTTGTCAATCTCAATCACATCTTTTTTATCCATTGATTTTATTCCTAATCGATATTCCTCTGGATAACAAAACATTGCTATATCATCCCAATAAATCTGTCTGTTCTTCTTTTCAACAAATTCTGTTTCTAAATGTCTTTTTAATTTTTGTCCATCTTCTTTTGTCCAACGAGATATAC
>URTN01000126.1 GCA_900550795.1 uncultured Mollicutes bacterium | reverse complement strand
GACTTAAGAGAATTAATGAACATCCCTGATAATTACAAAGTATTATTCCTTCAGGGTGGAGCATCCCAGCAGTTTTCAGCGATCCCTATGAATCTGATGAAGAACAAAGTTGCAGACTTCATCATCACAGGACAGTGGGCAAAGAAAGCATACCAGGAAGCTTCCAGATATGGAAAAGCAAACATTTTAGCTTCATCAGAAGATAAAACATATACATATATTCCAGATTGTTCTGACCTTCCTGTATCAGAAGATGCAGATTATGTATATGTATGCTATAACAACACGATCTATGGAACAAAATATCAGCAGATTCCAAATACAAAAGGTAAAATCCTTGTTGCAGATATGTCTTCCTGCATTTTATCTGAGCCAGTTAATGTAGAAGACTTTGGAGTGATCTATTTTGGAGTACAGAAAAACGTTGGACCAGCAGGAGTTGTAGTTTGTATCGTACGTGAAGATCTGATCACAGATGATGTGTTAGAAGGAACACCAACCATGTTAAAATGGAAAACACAGGCAGATGCAGATTCACTGTATAACACACCTCCATGCTACGGAATCTATATTTGCGGAAAAGTCTTCAAATGGTTAAAGGACCAGGGTGGACTTACTGCAATGAAGAAACGTAACGAAGAAAAAGCAAAGATCTTATATGATTTCTTAGACCAGAGTGAAATGTTTAAAGGAACAGTTGTGAAAGAAGACCGATCTTTAATGAACGTTCCATTTGTAACAGGAGACAAAGATCTGGATGCCAAATTCGTAGCTGAAGCAAAAGAAGCAGGATTTGAGAACCTAAAAGGACATCGTACAGTTGGTGGAATGCGTGCAAGTATTTATAACGCAATGCCAAAAGAAGGTGTTGAGAAATTAGTAGCATTTATGAAGAAGTTTGAAGAAGAGAACAAATAAGGAGGAGCCATGTATACAGTAAAATGCTTAAACCCGATCGCAGACAAAGGGCTTGATTTATTTGATAAAGTGAGTAGCTTCCATCCAAAGTACAGTCAGGAAGAAGTCGAAGATAAATTCTTTGAATTAGATAATAACCTTGAAAAGCTTTCTTCCTACCAAGAAAAATATAAGGAAGCCTATTCATTAATAGATGAAAGATATCTTGAATTAAATGATTATCTATCTTCATTAAAGAAGAAATTCGATGACATAGATTATGATCCTGCTAGATTAGATGAATTAAATCAAAGGCAAGTGGATATAATCGCCTTGAAAAGGAAATATAAGAAGGACTTCAATGAACTTCTTTCCTATAAAAACGAATTATCACTTCTACTAGAAAATAAAGATAATCTTTCTAATGAAATAAATAAAAAGAAGGAAGAAATGGATAAATTATTCCTTCTAACATTAGAAAAGGGAAAAGAATTAAGCAAGGTAAGGCAATCTTTATCAAATAAAATTGAAAAAGAATTAGAACGCAGCCTTAATGATCTTCTTTTAAAAGCTAAATTCAAGATAATGTTTACTCCGATTGAAAAAGAAGATGATTCAATTTTCCTTGATAACGGACTAGATAAGATAGATTTCCTAATCGAAACAAACATAGGAGAAGGATTAAAGAGCTTATCCAAGATAATATCAGGAGGTGAGGCTAGCAGGATTATGCTTGCTTTTAAATCCTTGTTTATCAAGGCCAATAAGGTACCTACTGTTATTTTTGATGAAATCGATACAGGTATATCAGGAGAAACAGCACAAGCCGTTGCTAGAAAAATAAAAGAAATATCTTTATCCACCCAGGTAATTTCTATTACCCATATGCCTCAAGTTGCTTCACTTAGCGATCACCACATCTTGATTAGCAAGCTCATAAAAGATGGCAGGACGTATGCTAAAATGAAAGAACTGAACCTAGAAGAAAAGATTAAACAGGTCGCATATCTAATTTCAGGAGATAAAATCACCCCTTCCCAACTAGAATATGCAAAAGAAATGGTTTTAGGAAGCAATTAAAAACGTGGCAATCAACCACGTTTTGCTTTATTTAGTTATCACTTCTAGCGAATGAATTTTTCATTAGCAAGGAAGATTCAAACAATACTTTATCCAATACCTTGTCGGTATGTTCTTGAATTATTCTAGCAATCTCATCATTAGCCTTTATTAATAATGTTTTATCCTTATTAGATTTAAATTCATTATCGAATTTATTTAATAACCTATAAGCATCATTGCTACAGGCATTTTGGTAACGTTCAATATGAATGTCATTCTTTTGGAAATGGGCATCCGCTAAAGCAGAAATCAATCTAGAAGCCCAGTAGAAAGAAGATGTATCAACTCTTAAAGTCGTATTGTTTAAGTAGTCAGGTACTTGATCTACATTTGCATATATAGGTAGCATTGCATTAAATGCATTAGAAGCAAAGCAAACCCATTCAAGCGCAGATATTTCTTCTTCTACACCGTTTCTAATTTCTAATAAGGCTAAGAAAGAAGTACGGTTAACCCCGATTGGACGATAAATGTTCTTCTTACTAGAATCGCCTTTTCCATATGGATCATATTCAGTTCCTTGGTAATGAGAAGAAAGAAGATATTTAACATCATTAATAGTAAGCAAATGCTCTGGGATTAATTTAAATGGGATATCATCATCTTCTGGTCCATAATCTCTATCTTCACCAGTCCATTTATATGTTCTAGGGCAAATTCGCTTGCCCATATACCAAGCCCTAGGAGTGTTATAGATATGGTCAGAATCATCATGGCTACCAAAGGCTAGACGTGGATTGAATTTATCGCCTTTGCCTGTATCTAGATGGTATTTTTCTATGAATTCTTTTAAATCCGATGAACACATGTAGTCATTTTGGTTTCCATAGGCATCAATAAAATCAAAATCATCCATACCAAATTGGTTAGGCATGATTACTACTTCTTGATCTTTTACTCTTCTAGCAATCCAGTGATGACCTCCGATAGTTTCTAGCCACCAAATATCATTTTTATCAGAGAAGGCAATTCCATTAGGTTCATATGTTCCATATTCTTCTAACAATTTGCCTAATCTAATAACCCCTTCTTTCGCGTTGCTTATAAAAGGCAAGACAAGGGAAACTAAATCTTCTTCCCCGATACCGCCTTTAATTTCCTTACCGTCTTTAAATTCTAATTCGACATAAGGATCTGCTCCTAATACCCTAGGGTTACTAGTTATAGTTTCTGTAGCAGACATAGCTACATTCTTTTCATTAATCCCAGCAGCACCCCAAACACCTTCATTAGGATCAACATTAGGCATTAAAGTATGTCTATATCCTTTATTAGGTAATTTTACTTCCACACGGGAATTGATTGATTTATAGGTTTTCTCTCCTTCATAAGCAGGGACTACTACTAATTTCTTAACATGAAATACTCCGCTAGGAGAATCATCATTTCTAGCTATGATTGTAGACCCGTTATTCGAGGCTTTCTTTCCTACTAATATTGTTGTACAAGGCATAAATGTTAACTCAACTTTCCTTTCTAATTATACCCTTAAATATCACTAGGGATAGCAATAATGCTTTAAGAATGTTTTTTGGTTTTATATATAAAAGTAAATAAGCTTATTCCAATAAGCAAAAGACCCTCAATAATCCTAATAAATAT
>URTN01000125.1 GCA_900550795.1 uncultured Mollicutes bacterium | reverse complement strand
TATTTCTATTGGCCATCAAGTCAATAAACTTGGTCCGATTCTAGATAAATTCAAATCTATTGAATATGTTTGCTTACAAGAAGAAAAAGATTACCTAGAAGCAAAAAGAGCTTACCCATGTATTCGTTTTTATCATGGGGATAAGGGTTTATTAGAATTAATAAATGCGACTCCTTGTGACATGGTTATTAATGCTTTAGTAGGATTTGCAGGTTTACTTCCTTCAATAGAAGCTTTAAAGCTAAACAAGATTTTATGTTTAGCGAATAAAGAATCTTTAGTAGTGGGTGGCAAGTTCGTTTTTGATTTATTAAATAAAGGACATGGCAAATTATATCCAATTGATTCCGAACATGCCGCGATTGCTAAATTATTGTCTTGCGTTTCTCCAAGCGAAGTTAAAAATATCTGGATAACTGGATCTGGTGGACCTTTTAGAAACAAAAAAAGAGAAGAACTAAAAGAAGTTACTCCAAAAGAAGCCTTAGCACATCCGACTTGGCATATGGGCGCGAAGATTTCTATTGATTCAGCAACAATGATGAATAAGGGGTTTGAAATTATAGAAGCCAAATGGCTTTATGATTATCCTTTAGATAGAATTAAGGTTGTTCTTCATGATGAAAGCAAGGTCCATTCTTTAATCGAATTAAATGATGGAAGCTTCCTTGCCGATGTTTCTAATCCTGATATGCATGGACCAATTGAATATGCTCTTTTTGAAGGCAAGATACAATTTAAGCCGACCCATGTAGCTAAAATGGAAGATATTGAAGGCTGTCATTTCCATAAGTTCGATCCAAATAGATTCATTGCTGTCCCAATTTGCTTGGATGCTTATTCTAAAGGAGGAAGTGCCACAACGGTGCTAAATGCATCTAATGAAGAAGCAATTTATGCTTTCCTTGATAATAATATTAGTTTCCTAGATATCGAAGATATAGTATCTTCTTGTTTGTCTAGTATTCCTTTTAACCCAAACCCTTCTATAGAAGAAGTAGTTCAAATAGATAAGGAAACTAGGAAGTTTGTAAAAGAATTAGTTAGGAGTAAGAAAAAATGAATGTATTAGCATCTAATAATTTTCTATCGATAGTTGTTTCTATCCTTGAAATAATATTGATTTTAGGACTACTTGTTTCCATCCATGAAGCAGGACACTTCGGTATGGCAAAGGCTTTTAATGTTTATTGTTTTGAATATTCGATTGGGTTTGGCCCGGCCTTAATCCATAAGAAAAGGAAAAAAGGTGAGACTTATTTCTCGCTTAGAGTAATTCCTCTTGGAGGATATTGCTCGATGTATGGAGAACCTGGAGCGGTTCCTGATGGATTTGAAGAACCCCCAGCCGAACGTTCTTTAGAATCTGTTGCCAAATGGAAAAAAGCATTGATATTGGTGGCGGGGGTTGTCTTAAACTTCATATTGGGATTAGTCTTGATATTTGTTTCCGATATTGCCTTCCCTCAATATTATTTTGCTTACCAAGGCAAACTAGAAACCCCATTAACTAGCGAAATAACTAATAGCGTATTTGCCAAGGCTAGTTATCCTGAATATATCTCCTCCTATATTGATAATGAGATTTCTTCAAAAGGACTAGACTATAAAAAGGAAGACTATTATCTTCTTTTCCCTGCCTCGATAAATTCAAACCAAACCATAATTTTATCTAGCGATGCATCAATTAGCGGCAATCCAAATAAATATGTAGTTACTTATTATCCTTCCACTTTATTAAAAGATCATGATTTGTCTTCTTCTATTCTTTTCTATCCAGTAAAGACAAAGGTA
The DNA here is from genome assembly GCA_900550795.1 of uncultured Mollicutes bacterium. Taxonomy (GTDB): domain Bacteria; phylum Bacillota_I; class Bacilli_A; order RFN20; family CAG-826; genus Alloenteromonas. Next base: position 1,840 of record URTN01000125.1, on the reverse strand, counting down.
GATGAAAATGAACAAAAGATAATCGATACATATTCCGAATATGGCATTACGGCTTTGCCCGATTTATCTGTTGCCGCTTATGATTTTGCTAATTCTAGCGATGGAGTTGAAGTTAGTTTCACCTTGCCTCTAGTTCCTGTTACTTTAGATGAAGAAAGCGGAAGCGAATTAATTAGAAGAAAAGATTTGATTCGCCCAGAAATAAAGTTAAGTGTCCAAGATAAGAAAATAGCTGCCTCTAATGTTTCTGTTTCTAAAATCGAGCAATGGCTTGGCTGGAATAGGGCCTGGAAGAAGTGGAGTAATGATGTCCCTAGGGCTTGTGGGGCTGTCGTACAAGGATTTGCTTCCTTGTTTACTAAAGATGGATTCAAGAATATTTCGGGAATTGTAGGAATGACAGCAGCACTTCCTTCTATTCAATCTAGCGGAGGTGCTGCCAATATATTCTTCTTCGCAGGACTAATTTCTATTAATCTCGCTTTCTTCAATTTGTTGCCTTTCCCGGCTTTAGATGGATGGGCATTAGTAGTTACGGCAGTTGAGGCTATAACCAAAAAGAAAGTCCCTGCAAAAGCACAATCCATAATGTCTATTGTTGGATTTGTGTTACTATTTGGATTAATGATAGCAGTTACTATTAAAGATATTATTTCGATTATTTAAAGGAGGTAGTTCATATGCAAAAGAAGATGTTGAGGTTCTTCAATTCTATCGGTTTTGCAGATGAAGCATCTCTTTTTGATATGGATTTTGCCTCCATTAAGATGGATCTAAAAAATCCAAAGCAAGTAAATATGACAATTAAAAAGGATAGTCCTTGGAGATATGACTTGCTTGAAAAATTTGTCATGGCTTTAGGCAACGTAAGTTATCCTTATTCCCTTGAGTTCGAGTATCCTTCTATTAATGATGAAGATGTTTCTTCTTTGCTTAAGGGTTATCTATCCGTTTCTTATTTTGGGATATCTGATCCAATTTATGAAATTGAAGATGGGTCTTTGGTATTTATCGCTAATAACGATGATAAAGAGATAAAAGAGCTCGCTACATCTTTCTCTTCTTTACTAGAATTTGTTTCTTATCCGTATAAAGTGGAAGTTAGAAATGAAAATAAGCAAAAAGAAGAGACCCCTGTAGTTATTAAAGAAGAAATTCAAGTTAATGAAGAAAATAGCTGCATAGAAGAATCTTTTAGAGAAGTTGTTGCGGAAGAGCCTGTTACTGAAATCAAAGAAATAAAGGAAGAGACAAAAGAAGAGCCTAAAAAGGAAATGGATGAGGGTGAGGCTGCCCTTATTGAGGAAATGGATAGAAATCTAGCCAAGATGAAGGAAGAAAGAGAATTTCAGCGTACTTGGAAGAAAGGCGATTACCATCCTTATGATAATCTAGACGATTTATTTAGGGCTCCTTTATGCAACGTTGATGTTGTCGGGACTATTTTTGAAGGTAGTTCTAGGATGACTAAGACTTCTAAAATATCTGCTACATTAGGAATATATGATTCTTCAAATGCAATTAATGTCAAGGCTTGGGAATCAAAGTCCTTAAAAGCAGAAGAATTAACTAAATATGCCGAAAAAGGAATAGGTACTAGAATTAGGGTCAGGGGAGCTTTGATGATAGATAAATTTACTTCATCAAAAGTTATCAATGCCCATTATATTGATGTGCTTCCTCCGGCCGAACTTAGAACCGATCCATATCCAGAAAAAAGAGTCGAATTACATTTGCATACAAACTTGTCAAACATGGATGCCGTCTGCACGATGGATAAATATTGTGCAACTGCTAAAAACATGGGAATGGATGCAATAGCCGTTACTGATCATGGGGT
>URTN01000124.1 GCA_900550795.1 uncultured Mollicutes bacterium | reverse complement strand
GAAGATTTAGTAATAAAACTCTTCTTTGATAATAAACAGGAAACTTTTGATGAAGAAGGAAATAGCAAGATTAATTACGGAACGATAAACGCCATACAAATCGATTCAACATTTAATTTCTCTAACGGTGATCCAAGCAAAAACAAAAAGGTACATTTAGAGATATCTTCCATTTCAAGCAATGTCAGTGATACTGAGTTACAGAGGAATTTTGCAAGTGAAGAAAAATCAAAATTCACCGATTATTCTTCAATTAAAACCCTTCTAGAATTCATGCTTGATTCGATTACTTTAGGAAGCAATGAAGCCACTAATTACACTTCTACTTATCATCTAAAAGGTACTGCTAGTGTTAAATTCGGCATAATCGATGCCTTACCAATCAATTTTGATTTCTACATATCCTTAAGAGGTGCCGAGGTCAAAGTTATAGGTGGCCTAGAAATGGGTATGCTGGTAAACCTGAATACCAAAGCTAGCGGAGGCGATAGATTTACTTATTTCTATTACCACACAAATGGAGAAAATAGCAAAGGCACAGTCTATTATCAAAGATGGGATGATAACAATTGGCCTTGGGAAAACATTCTATATGAAGGAAAAATCAGCGGTGAGGTTTTTGCTGACAATATGATGGGTTATCTCCTAGGAAATATGCTTGGAATGGATGATAAAATTATGAATAGTGTCACTTCCACTAGCGCTGTCGCTAATACTGCTATACACGCAGAAGATGTATTAAAGAAATATTCATCTAATATCAATGCTTCTAATCCAGATTCATTAAAAAATCCAACATTCTCCATTGGAATGGACTTAGGGAAGCTAGCAAATACCAGCATGGTTGGAAATCTTGAAGCTGATATTAATGGCAAAACATTAAACGACAATAAGAAAACTTTATATTCCGCTTCTGGAAAAATCCCTCTAGTAGGCGGTTTATTAAAGGCAACATTCTCATTAACATTAGATAATGTCTCTAGCAGAAATTATGAAGCTGTTTGGGACAATAATCATTCAATGAATGTTGTTACTAACTGGAAAGGCACTTCTATTAAAAAGGAAAATAGACCTGTAGTCGATTACTTTAATTGCTTTGAAGAAAAGGCAAATGCCGCTACTAGCGATGCCGTCATTAAGAACTACTAAAGATAAAATTTAATTCAATAAATTGATTTATAAATTTTCCTATTTTACAATTTTGGCATGGATAATCTTGCAACCATTGTTGGAAAAAACCTTGCTAACCTTAGAAAAACTAAGGGATTAACTCAGTCCGAATTAGCCTCTTTAATTCATTATAGTGATAAATCTATATCAAAATGGGAATTGGGTTATGCCCTTCCTAGCGTTGATATTTTGATGGATTTCTGCTCCTTCTATGGAGTGACCCTAGATTATTTAGTAAATGAAAAAACCGAAGAAGAAGCTATAGAAGCCTTAACTCCAAAAGAACAAAAAGGCGATCCAAATAGACCTATAATCATGGGGATGACGGTCATGGTTGCCATTATCATTGCCATGTGTATCTTCTTTTCAAGTTACTTTATTCCAATGGGCGGAAAGAAGCCTGATCTAGATTGGTCAGTGTTCATGTGGACAGTTCCTTGCACATTATTTGTTTTAACTCTAGAGACTCACTTCTTCTATCACTCTGGATTATGGACAACTATTTTGGCATCCAGTTCGATGTGGAGTCTTATTTTATCCTTTGTATTCTTCTTCCAATTCGTCAAGCAGCCACCTGAATCGATTTGGTATATCTTGTTTGTAGGGATCCCTCTCCAAATAATATTCATACTTGCCAAAAACATAAAGAAGAGAAGCTAGGTGCTTCTTTTTTGATAATCAATAATTATTTGTTATACTTCCATTATGAAACTTGGATTATCTTTATGTGGCGGAGGGGCCTTTGGGGCCTATGAGCAAGGAATACACCGCTACTTGCACGAAAATAAATATAAATTTGATGTAATTACCGGCACATCAATCGGGGCTTTGAATGCCGCAATGATTGCAACATCTAGTTTTGAAGCTGCGGAAAACCTTTGGAGAAACATTACTGTCGAAGATGTCATTAAAGGTGGCTTAGATATTGATGAAACTTTACTAGAGAACTTTTCTATAAAAAGAGATAGCAAATTCCAAAAACTAGTAAGGGCATATATTAAAAACGGAGGAGCAGACATTACTCCTTTGATCAAATTAGTAAAAAAGACAATAGGTCCAATGGATTTCAAACACCTTGATACTAAAGTCGGTGTTGTTGTTACTAAATATCCTGGCTTTGCTGAGCAAGATATATTGTTAAATGATTTACCAAAAGGAAAGGTTCCTGATTATTTAATCGCATCGGCAAGTTGCTTCCCTGCTTTCCCAATCTATAACATTGGAAAGAATAGATATGCAGATGGTGGATGGAAAAACAATTTGCCAGTAGATTATTGCTTCTCTTTAGGCGCAGATAAAGTTATTGCGGTCTTATTAGAATCATTCCCAACTGCCCAAAAGCAAGAATACCTATCATTACCAAATGTAACTTTAATTAGGCCTTCTTCAGTCTATGGAAAAATGCTTTCTTTTAAGCATGATGAAATAGTCAAAAACATAGAAACAGGTTATCTGGACGCAACCAAAATATTAGGCGATCACAAGGGTTATAAATATACATTTACAAGTAATAAAACCCTTAATGTATTAGCAGATAAACATATGTCACTTTTAACTAGATTCGGCGCAAAAGTCGCTTTAAAAAACATAAATTATCTATTCGAAGATGTTACTTGGGATATGCCAATAACCGCATTAAATGTTTTCTTGCTCAATCTAGAAAGAGTAATGGATTTATTCGAAATGGATAAATTCAAAGTATATGGAATTGAACAGGCTAGCAAATATTTGTTTGGCAAGATTTCTACTTATGATAACAATGAAGAAGATGATTATAACAAGGAAAAACTGAATCTAGCTTCCTTGTTCTGGAAGCAAAAAGAAGCATCCCTTAAATCAGAATGCTCCGTTTTGGATAAAGTCTTTATTGATACTTTTATTAATTAAAAAATTCTAGAGAATATAGATAGATGGCATATCCTGGATTAACTCTAAATGAGAATATTCCATCAATTGGGAATGTATATGTTATTTTTCCATCAACCTTAGTTGGCTCAGTTTCAACCGTCACACCTCCTACTTCAAAAATAGGGGTTCCTGTATATTCATATGTATCAAGTTGAGTAATTCTTGCAGTTCCTTTTAAAGGTTCTAAAGAAGATATAGCCCCGTATGGACGAGTTGCAGTTTCTTTCCCACTGCATTGAATTGTATTCGCATGGTCTCCACCACCTCTTTGAATGCCAGTTCCAAAGAATTTGTATTCTTTATTCAAGGCATCAAAAACCGAGAAATTATAATCAATTAAGTATTGTTGAGATGAAGTCGCATTGATTGAAGTAGGAAGTATTTCAATATAATAACTATCCGATTCACTTGTAGATGATGAAATAGAAGGATCTTCACTAGAATCTATAGGAGTTTCAGTCGTTGTAACTTTGCTAGAAACCTCAGAAGATACATCAATGGGTTCGCTATCTTGGCTAGAAGAACTAGATTGAGCCTCATTACAAGAAGCTAGCAGAAGGCAAGTAGATGCTAAAATTAATAATTGTTTTTTCATAAAGGCAATTATATACACTATTTATTAC
>URTN01000123.1 GCA_900550795.1 uncultured Mollicutes bacterium | reverse complement strand
GATTTGGATTATAAGAAAAAGGAAATAGAAGAATCTAACGGGACAATGAAAATATCTATTAAAGATAACTCAACTTACTGCGAGCTTGAATTTAATAATTTGGAGGCAGGCAAATGAGTTTCTATTCCTCTCCAAGTTCAATTCAATACATCATAGTTATTATTCTTTCTATTGCCTTGCTATTTTCCATTGTCACGATGGCTCTTTCAATCACGTATAAAATTAAGCCAATTTACCTAATTCTTTCTATTTTGCTGTTATTATTAAATTCATTATTGGTTCTTTGTTTAATGAAGGGAGCATATCTAAAAAAGATAAATAAAGAGCTATATCCTGAATTAATGTGGTTTGTATCTTTGCCTTTATGGCTAGTAATCTTTTTGACTTTCCTAATTATCTATTTGAATTGTATTGCCTCTATTTCTATTAGAGTCTGGAAGAGTCATCATCTTACTCCTATGTCAATTAAGGAAAGCTTAGATGAATTATCTACCGCGATTTGTATCTATGATAAATCAGGACAGGTAAATCTAGTCAATTCTCTTATGGATGAACTTGCCTTATTAATCATGGATAAGGCTATCCTAAATGGACATGCTTTTTGGGATGACTTGAATAATAAAAAGAGTCCTATAGCTCTTCCTAATAATGGATTTGAGAAGGGGCCTATAGTCAAATTGGATGATGGAAGGGTATATTCGTTCCATAAATATGAACATAGCCAAAGTAAGAAAGTTTTCTATGAAATAATAGGTACAAATATTACTAGGCGTTACTTGCTTGGGAAGGATTTAGAAGAGAAAAACAAAGATATAAAAGAGATGAATAATCGTTTTAGAGATTATGGGGATAATATTTTGAATTATACAAAAGAAAATGAAATATTAGCTGCTAAAAGGCATATTCACGATAACATGGGCAAATTGCTTTTATTAAGCAAGATGAAATTAAGCGAATCAATGAGTAAAGAAGATAAAGAAAAGTTAATAGTGGAATGGGATATCGCTATTGCAGGGTTTGGACTCGATTCAAATAAAGAAGACACATTAAAGGAATTAATGGATGCCGCTAATTCAATCGGAGTCAAAATCATAATCGATGGAAATAAAATCAATAACCCAAGAATAAGGAAAATTTTAATTGCTGCATCAATTGAAACAATGACTAATCTAGTCTCACATGCTAAAGGGGATGAATTATATATATCCTTAAAAGAAGAAGGGCCTTATTTTGTTGCTATATTTACAAATAATGGTAAGCGCCCTGAAAAAGAAATAATCGAAGGTGGTGGATTATCTTCTTTAAGAGCTTTAGTGGAAAAAGAATATGGGATAATGGAAATAGAAAGCAAGCCTCGATTCTTGCTAAAGATTTCATTGCCTTATAAAAATAATTAATTAGAAAGAGCCTTCGACATCTACTAAAGGAAGTATGAACATACCCCCCTTTACTTTCTTAAAATTAGAAGTGGCTTCTCTTATTTCTTGCTTTAGTTCGGCTACCTTTTCTTCTTCGATAACTATAAATAAAGTTAGGTTTCCGCTAGGTAAATCATCAACCATGCTAGCTAAAGAAATAGCTCCGCTTTTGGCATCTTCAAATTTTGGCAATACATGATGTAAGCCGGAAGTAGGGATAACTGTCCCGTTATATCCCTCAGAAGATAATTTATGCAACAATTTTTCAGTTGCATCAACGTGATCTAGAATAGCGAACAAAAGAACTTTCATATCAAATACCTTATCAATAAGAGCAAGAATAACTATACCACAAGATTCAATGCTATCTCAATTAATGTAGTTTGGATTTGAATTCTTTTTGTCTAAATAAGAAAGTTGCTATATTTTTTAATAATAGTTTCTTTTGCTTTTATCTTAGTTTTTTTCGATAAAATCAAGTGTCTTCTTAGCCATATCACTAATCGAAACAGTGCTATATCCCATTAATGTACTTTCTAAAGTGTCATTTATTCTATTTTTCCAATAATCAGGAATTGCCTTATAGCCAATAGCGGTTCCTAAGACCGATCCAACGGTAGCTCCATTACAATCAGTATCAAAGCAAGTACCAACCGCTAAACAAATGGATTTGCCATAATCTTTATTTCCGTATAGAAGGCTAGCAGCAACAATCTCCGCATTAGATATTGTGTGGCACCAATCATATCCGACTTCTTCGTTATAGCGAGTTCTAATATCCGCTAAACAAGTTTCTGCTGGGATACCTTTGTCGTATGTTTCGATAATGTTAGAAACAGCTTTAAATAATCTAGAAGAGGAAGGAATTTGGGAAAGTCCGGCTTTAATAATTGTTTTTATGTCACTTGTTTCAAAAGCTTTAGCGATCATTGATGCTACCCACATAGAACCATATATGCCATTTTTAACATGGGATATACGCGCATCTTTATAAGCCATCTCTGCAGCTTTTTCGGGATTTCCGGGATTAATATAACCATAGAAATCAGCGCGTATTTGGGCACCAATCCATTCTCTATAGGCGTTTTTATATTCACCACTTAGAGGGGGTAAGAATCCGTTTATAAGATTCTTATAAGCCACTCTTTCAGCGGTGCAATAAGCATATTTAGTTTGCGTAGATAACCAAACTTCCGCTACATCACTAGAAGTAAAATCTCTTCCATAACGTTTTAAAACTTCATAGGCAATTAAGATATAGTTAGTATCATCATCGGAAGGCATTTTATTAAAGTCCTTGGGATATGAACGTGATTTAATTGGGAAAGAGATATCGCTTGTATCGATTTTTTCAATATCTTCAAGGTCGATATATCGGTTTAAAGGGTAATTATTGGTGCGAGTTAGGACCTTTTTCATATCGGGCATTCTTATGCATTCGACAGGTTTACCAAGGTAACATCCGCATATTCTGCCATACCACCCACCTTTAACTTTATTAAGCAGTTCTTCATCAGTTAGAGTTAAAGTATCTATAGTATTATAGGAGTTATTTCTTAAAGCTTTTATAGCGTTATATTCGTTTGGTTCAACAAAAGGATAGTCTTTTCTAATAGGGAGAGTTTCGCTAATTTTAAATAGAGAATCCGCCATATCATCTTTGTATTTGCTAGAGGGCATTTTTGCTATTGAGAAAAAGACATCTTTTAAATTTTCTACATCTTTCCCCTCGTCAAAAAGCTCTCTATATTCAATTTCAAGACTTTTGGCATATGATTCCCAAGAATGCATTTTGCCATAATCAGGAATGAACTCTTTATCAACTCTTCCGCTATTATCTTGATCATCTACTCTTTCACAAAGGTAATCCATAGATACGTTAAAAATAGTAGCGATAGTGAGCAGCTTATCTAGAGTTGGCAAACTAAGTCCATTTTCCCATTTTTGAACAGACTGATGAGAAACAAAAAGTTTATTCGCTAAATCTTCTTGAGTAAGATTGCTTTTTGTTCTTAAAAGATAAATTTTTTCTGAAATACTCATTTAGGTACTCCTTTGTTCTTGTTTTATTAAAAAGCGAAAAAGAAGATATTTCAAACAACTTTATGTTGCTATCATTGCAACCGTTAGTTGCCGTATAGTTTCATTACTGATACTAAAACCCGTTTTTGGGATTTAACACTATATTTAGGGTTCCAGCCTAAGGTTAGGAAATATACCACAAGATTCAACGTTATCTCAATTAATGTAGTTTGGATTTGAATTCTTTTTGTCTAAATAAAAAAGTTGCTATATTATTT
>URTN01000122.1 GCA_900550795.1 uncultured Mollicutes bacterium | reverse complement strand
CTTTCTCCCCACATGTATATTTGTTCTATAGGGCCTTGACCCAGTTCTTTGGCGGCATTGGGCTTGTTCTAGTTGTTGCTAGCGCGGTTAGCGATAGATATGGGATGAAATTATTCTATGCCGAAGGGCATAATGATAGATTGCTCCCTAATTTAGCCAAGACTGCTAAGATTACTTTCTCTATATATTGCCTTATCATTGCCTTAGGTACATTGGGGTTATGGATGTCAGGAATGGATGGATTCGAAGCTCTTTGCCATTCAATGACTGGTATGGCTACTGGGGGATTTTCTACTAGAAGTACTGGCTTTTATTATTTTGAATCTAGTGCCTACACCGGAAATGGCATATTTACCTATAATCCAATCGCAGCCGAAATTGTTACTTGCATCATCATGCTTCTAGGGGCGACTTCATTCCTATTAATCTATAATTTGCTAAGAGGCAAAGTAAAGAATTTCTTCAAAGACTGCGAGATCAGGTTTGCCTGTTTTGTCCTTATATTCTTTATACTATCTGCTTCAATCATGTGCATGTATGAATTCGATTATGCCTCCTCTTCAATTAGTGGACCTATAGATTATCTAACTTCTCTTAGATATAGTGGTTTCCAAATAATATCGTGTCTAACTACGACTGGATTTGGCAATGTCCCTAATATTGCCTATTTGGGTCCAGGGGTTATCTATCTATCTATATTGGCCATGATTATCGGAGGCGGAGTTGGTTCGACTGCTGGGGCGATTAAGCAATATAGGGTAGTGATTATATTAAAGGAACTAAAATGGTCGATTAAATATAAATTAACACCTAGAAGGCAACTATATCCCCATAATGTCACTAGGGCAGGAAAGACAGTTGAAGTAACTCCAGAAGTATTTAGGGATGCTTCTTTATATGCTTCTTTATATATAGTTGTATTGTTTGTCCTTTCTTTGGCATTGGTATTCCTCCCTAATATATCGATTACAGATTCTATTTATGAAGTCTCCAGTGCTTTATCAGGAACAGGCAACAGCATTTTGGACTTCCTTACATACAAGGCGAACAATACCCTATATTGTTATGATATATTGCTTTGGATATTGTCTTTAGCAATGTTACTTGGCCGACTAGAAATAATGCCTTTCTATTATTTCCTTGTCAGGACGATTAAAGATATTGCTCACCAAGAGACAAATTAAGGAATATAATTTAATTAACGAGGGAACATTTATGTTAATTGATGAAATAAAGAAAGCTAATATAAAGGCCATGAAAGAACATGACCAAAATGCCAGGACTGCCTATTCGATGGTAATTTCTTCTTACCAATCCCTTTTGACTTCTGGATCCGATAAGGAAGTAGGGGATGCTGATTTAATTAAGATCATCGTTAAATTCGGCAAGGAATTAGATGAAGAAGGCAATGGATATAAAGAGGCCAATAGGGAAGAGGATTATAAAAATATCCTAGCCCAAAAAGAAGCCATCATGAAATTCCTTCCAAAGATGATGGATGAAACTGAGATTAGATCAATCATTGATAAGCTAGAAGATAAATCCATTCCTGCCGTCATGAAGCATTTCAAATTGAATTATAACGGAAAAGTAGATATGGGGCTTGTCAACAAAGTCCTAAAAGGGCTATAATTCTCGCACGCTTAGATATCTAAGCCATAGGAGCTTGGTTTAATGGTAGAACAGAGGTCTCCAAAACCTTTAGTGAGGGTTCGATTCCTTCAGCTCCTGCCAACTTTGTTCAATTGAGGATGACCCCTCTTTGATTAAGTGTGACTCCTGAATACTAGTTTGCTCACACACAAGATAATCCGTTCTAGCGGACATGCAGGCCAGAGGCCAAGCCCATCAGGATGGGCGGCGGATTATGATGGCATGACTCCCAAGTTGCAGCAGTGCAACTGAACATGCAAATTGTAAGAAGTTCCGTGCTTGGCTAACCTTTGGGAAGGCTGTCTTCTTACGAAACAATCAAAAAAACCTCTTGCTTTGCGCAGGAGGTTTTGTGGTTCTCCATTTTTTTGGGGGGTCAACGTGGGGTTTCCGTGGGTGGAGCCCCTTTTTAAATGCCTCGATAACCCCCCAAATTTACGAGAGATTTAAAAACTCTATAATCAGCCGCTCTTTTAAAGAGGTAATAAGCCAGTAATCAGGATTAGTTACTGTAAATGATTCCTCGCTGTTAGAAAGAGTTTTTCATTTTATTGAATGATTTACTTGCTCGAGCACCAAACGGTTTTTTATAAATGAGGACTAGATTACATCCACTTCAATACCATGCCAATCGTCTCCCGCATTTGCTGACAAGGAAAGGGATCTTTATGTGGATGGATTGATTGCCATTGTTGCATAAAGTCTAGATGTTATAGCCTTTGAGAAAGACCCCACGAAAAAACAATAGATTTCAGAAACAAGCCGACCCCCCAAAAAAGTGGAGAACCTATTTTTTCAACCTCAAATTCTTATAAACCATCATTTAATCTTAAAATGAATGATAATTCAAAAAGCATTAATGTTAATGGTGTCCAAAGAGTTATATTCGAAGACGATATTTTTAATTTCGGCTTTGAACTGCTTTCGAACATATATACTATTTTTTGCAACAACGAGCCTTATATTAAAGATTCGTTAGTTTCTTATAATAATAACAGCAGGCTTGTTTGTGCAACAAATAGCAATGTTTCGATTTCAAATAACAATAATGGAGTAAATGAATTTGAAGTACGTTCGGTTTCAGTAGCCTGTAGTACTCCTCTAGTTAATGGCGAAATACCTCTTTATGTAAATTCAACAGTTCAATTGCGAGCAACAGTTGATGATATTAAAAAATCATATGACAAAACAGTTGTGTGGAGCAGTTCTGATGATTCGGTTGCCACAATTGATCAAAAAGGCGTGGTTACAGGAAAAAAATTAGGTGATGTAACTATTTTTGCTAGTTGTGGCGGTGTTATAGGAGCTTATCCAATGAAGGTTATACCTTCAATAGAAATTACTCCAATATCCTCAATAACGATTTCAGATAATAATAAAAATAGCGCTACTATGAATACTTCTTCCGAGGTCTCGAAAACTTTCACTTTTGATAATAAGTATTCGAGGGGTAAAAGCTATATATTTACCTTGAAATTAAATGATGGTGCAAAATGGTCGAACATTGAATGGAAACTAAAGGCCTCAAAAGAAGGGCGACAGTATATAAATGATAAAACTAAAGTAGAAAACATTGTTAATAATGCAGAACAGATTACCTTGCATATAGGCGATGCAGGGGCGGATGACGATGGTTTCAGTTTAACAATAAATGTCACTGAACTTGGCACGGGAAAAGTTTTTACAGTCGAACTTAATTTGGTTCATAAGGGAAATGGAATCTGTATAGTTCAGGGAACTAAAATTTTTTTAGCTGATGGTTCGGAAAAGACTGTTGAATCATTGAATGAGAATGATGTTTTGCTTGCATTCGACCATGAAAAAGCCGTAACTGTTCCAGCAAACTTATTCTTTAACTATCACCAAAATGAGGACAATATTGTTACTGCTCCAATCTTAAAGTTATCTTTTGAAAACGGAAAGGATATAGAGATTCATGTAGACCATGGATTCTATGATTACACTAGAGGGAAGTATTTCTATATTAATGTATCTAACTATAAAAACTTTATTGGAGACGAATTTGTATTCCTTGATAAATATGGAAAATTGGGAAAAGCAAGATTAT
>URTN01000121.1 GCA_900550795.1 uncultured Mollicutes bacterium | reverse complement strand
GTTCCATTGCACATATTACAAAATAGGTAAAGTCCCCACTTTGCTGGATCGAAGTCAAATAATCATTCAATTTATTTGACGGAAGGAAGGCGGCTTCAAATGGCAAAATCGAAGCAACATTCCCTAAACTAGATCTAGCAAGTGCCCATTTTCCTAATAGGACCGCCATAAGTCTATTGTTGTTATCAAAAGGCTTGATGTAATCGACAAAATATTGCATTGCCAAAGCTTTGATGAAGCCTTTTTTATTGTCATTTTGTTCAAATTCGAATAAAGAATCCATCAATGAATCGATTTCATTAGCAGGTGCACTATCATAGACCCTGGCAATAACAGCAGCCGTATATTTAGATTGGGTATTTGTCCTTCTAAAGAAATAAGTTAGTTCATCAGTTCCTTCTAGAATCGCATATTCATGGCCAAGGAAATCATAACCATCAGAGATATTTATTGCTGATTCGAATCCTTGAAGAGCCTTAAAATAGGCAACAATAGGAGTTAAATTCGAGTCGGTGTCTCGATAAGTTCCGTTTATTATGGCCTTTAAAGATAAATCATCAGCCTTAATGTCCAAAATTTTGCAAGCCAATTGAAGATCTAGCAAATAAGCAATCTTTTGGAAAGCGATTTTATTATCTTCATAAATCGAGGCTTTGACACATTCAGTCTGGAAATACATCAACTTAGACTCAAAAGATGAATATCTATCAAATAAAGATTGGGTCGAAGTTATACATAATTGCTTCTTGTTGATGGCTTTTAAGCCAGCCAATGGTTTCGAATAAGAATTCCTATAGACTAAAATCTTTTTCCAAAGCTCATCAATAAGGGAAGAACGAAGAATGGTCTTCAGCTCTTGCATAGACACATAATTGTTGTCGGTATAATTTTCGTTAAACTTCGAATTTTCGCTCATATTTTTCCTTGCATGGATTATAAAATATCAGGTATGTCAAATCAACTTAAAAACTACTAATTTTAAGTCTTTATTTATCATCGTCATCGATAGAAAGAACGCTCATAAAGGCTTCTTGTGGTACTTCTACCGAGCCAATGGCCTTCATTCTCTTTTTTCCTTCTTTTTGTTTTTCAAGAAGTTTCTTCTTTCTTGATATATCGCCACCATAGCACTTAGCCAATACATCTTTTCTCATTGATTTAATATCGGCCCTTGCGATTATCTTTCCAGATATTGCGGCTTGAACCGGTACTTCGAATTGTTGCCTTGGGATAATGTTTTTAAGTTTTGAAACTATCCCTAACCCTCTTTTATAGGCATCTGGACGATATACAATAGAAGACAAAGCATCGATAGTTTCGCCATTTAGCAAAATATCCATCTTGCAAAGTTCGCTCTTCTTATATTCTTTAAAATCATAGTCTAAGGAAGCATAACCCTTTGTATAGGATTTTAGTTTATCAAAGAAGTTATAGATTATTTCACTTAATGGTAAGTCGTATTTGACTATAACCCTTGTATCATCAAAATATTCTAAATCGATATAGACACCCCTTCTATCTTGGCAAAGCTGCATAATTGGTCCTACATATTCCTTTGGAGCCATAATAGATGCCGAGACAAAAGGCTCTTCAATAGCGGCAATCGTACTTACGTCAGGCAGTTTTGAAGGGTTATCTATTTCAATTACGTTACCGTTAGTCAACTTGACTACATAGTTAACAGAAGGTGCGGTCAATATTAAATTAAGGTTATATTCTCTTTCTAGTCTTTCTTGGATAACATCCATATGTAGAAGCCCAAGGAATCCGCATCTAAAACCAAAGCCAAGTGCTTGGGATGTTTCTGGTTCAAAAACCAAGGAAGCATCGTTTAAAGACAGCTTCTCTAATGCTTCTTTTAAATCTAGATATTGTTTTGAATCCACAGGGTATAGGCCACAGTAGACCATAGGATTTATCTTTCTATAGCCCGGTAAAGGTTTTCTGGCAGGATTAGATGCTAAGGTAATAGTTTCACCTGAAAAAACATCATGTATATCTTTAATTTGGGCGGCTAAATAGCCTACTTCGCCACATTCAAGTGAATCGGTCTTTATTTCATTAGGAGTTCTAATGCCTACTTCTGTGACTAAATATGTTTTATTAGCCTGCATTAATAAAATTGTGTCGCCAGGTTTTACTGAACCATTTTTTACCCTGATAAGGACTATAACGCCCCTATAAGGATCATAATATGAATCAAAAATCAAAGCCTGTAATGGAGCTTTTGGGTCTCCACTTGGAGGAGGAACCATTGTAACTATCTTTTCTAAAACATCAGGTACACCTAAGCCAGTTTTAGCAGATATTTCGCAACACGAAGAGCAATCAATACCGATTCTATCCTCAATTTCTTTCTTTACGAAATCCGGCTGGGCGGATGGCAAATCTACTTTATTTATAATGGGTAATATCGAAAGATCATTATCAATGGCAAGATAAACATTCGCCAGAGTCTGTGCTTGGACACCTTGAGTAGCATCGACAACTAATAACGCGCCTTCGCAAGCCGCTAAAGACCTGGATACTTCATAGGTAAAGTCTACATGCCCAGGAGTATCAATTAAGTTATAGATATATTTTTCTCCATCGCTAGCAACGTAAGAAACAGTAACGGCATTAAGCTTAATAGTAATACCTCTTTCTCTTTCTAAATCCATAGAATCGAGAAGTTGTTGTTTCATATCGCGTTTTTCGACTGTCCCAGTCATTTCTAAAATCCTATCAGCCAAGGTAGACTTACCATGGTCGATATGGGCAATGATTGAGAAGTTTCTAATGTGAGATTGATCAAATGGCATAATAAATAACCGATAAACGCGTAAATTATATATTAGGACTAGTTTCTTTTTCTATAAAAAGAAGAAAGTACTTCTTTAATTTCCTTACTAGAAGTCACTACTTCGTAATCTTCATAAACTCTAGAAAATATTTTTCGGTAGTCTTCATATAGATAACGGTCATCAATTAATAAAGCCGCACCTCTATCGGTTGGACTCCTAATTAATCTACCAACAGCCTGCATTACTCGATTAATTCCAGGGTTTTTGTAAGCATAGTCAAAGCCATGTCCTTTTTCTTTTGAGTCATAATAATTTCTTATTAATTCATTTTCGTGGCAAACACTAGAAAGTCCAATCCCAACTACAGCTACTCCAATTAGCCTATCATCTGGCAAATCAATTCCTTCTGAAAAGGCTCCGCCAAGCACAAGCAAGCCTACATTAGTCTCTTTTGGGTTGGATGGAAAATTATCAAGGAAAGATAATTTTTCTTCGCTTGTCATCGTCTTATATTGGATAAACATATTCGCATTTTTAAAATGGAGTTCAGTCGAAATATCCTCCAAATATGCATAAGATGGAAAATAAATGAAATAGTTCCCTTTCTTTGATTCAACGAATTTCTCTAAATATCCAATTACGTCTTTCTTACTGTTTTCCCTGTCTTGATAACGAAGGGAAATCTTTGGGGCAATAATAAGTTTGAAATTTTCTTTTGGAAACGGAGAAGGTAGCAACAAATAAGGTTTATTCGTTCCTAAGCTTGCATCCATAAAGTAATTAATTGGAGATAATGTTGCAGAAAAAATAACCAATGAACTTATTTTCGAAAGCCTATCACTCAAAAATGAGCTTGGGTCGATGCAAAACAAAGAATAAGAATCAGAATTTGAAAACAAGCGATACGCACACTTGTTTTTAAGAAAGTAATCTTCTTTTAACGAATATAGTCTGTTGGC
>URTN01000120.1 GCA_900550795.1 uncultured Mollicutes bacterium | reverse complement strand
AGGTTATCTATCTTCTTTTTCTTAGTAGGTTCGTAAGCTGGAGTTATATTTTCCTCAATATATTCTTCTTCATGTTCACTTTCTTCTTCATTTTGAGGTTCATCAATATTTATGTCTTTATCAAAATAAATAGATGCATCCGCATAAGAGTCTTCTGTTTTAACAACAGCCCCTATAGAAGAATAAGCATTAATTCGATATAGCAAACAATCATAAACAAAGAAGACATTCTTATTTTTCTTACTTTGAAGCAAGACTGATTTTATTGGATCTTCTTTTCCTTCACCTGAAGTAGATAATATTCCACCTAAAATTAAATAATCGTTTTTCTTAAAAGGAAGCGAATTCCCTAATTCTTCTTTTTTAGAAGCAGGATAAAAAAGGCAATCCTCGCTAAACTTAATCTTGCTATGTCTAGATAAAAGCATGGAGGCGAGCTGAAATTGAGCCTTCCCATCATTATAGAGAATGCACTCGTTTTCATTTTCTTCTAAATAAACTAGCTTATCCATAATCGCCTATTAAGTTATATTATAATTGAATTTAGAGGAAAGGCTTACTATGGATTATCTAATTAGAAAAGGAAATATAGACGACTTAGATTTGATAAATCTATTTCTAGAGAAGGAAAACGACTACATGTCCTTAATGAATTTGCCAAAAATAGATATTCCTGACCTAGAAAAAGAAATTGAAAATGGGAATATTTATATTTTCAAAAAAGGAAAAATCTTATTAGGAGTCTCTTGCGTTTCTTTATCTTTAAAGGATTCATATTTCTCTTTTACTAAAAGTAGCAAGAAAGAATATGACCTTCTTTACTCTCTTAATTGGAATGGCGAAAATACTGTTATCATCAAATATTTTGCAATTGAAGTCGATTATCAAAATAAAGGATTTGGAAAGATATTCCTCGATTCACTTAAATCTAGATTCAAAGATTCTTTCTTCTTTACCGTCTTTAATAGATTCAATACCCCTTATACTTCTTTCTTAGAGAAAAATAGATTCCTTGGGCCAGTAGAGACTTTAGGATTTGAAATACCAGATAAATGTTCTTTTCTATATTTCTTGCCTCATAAAAAAGAGGGCCTTTGTAGTGACCCTGCTTTCTAGGCTAATTGAGAATTATATAAATTATAGAAGAAACCTTGCTTTGACATAAGCTCTTCAAAATTGCCTTGTTCAATCATTGCCCCATCTTTTAAGACAACAATCAAATCGGAGTTTTGTATTGTAGACAATCTATGTGCGACTACTAAAGAAGTCTTTCCCCTCATTAAAGAATCAAAAGAAGAAGATAAAGCTAGTTCGGTTCTTAAATCGATATTCGAAGTAGCTTCGTCTAAGACTACTATTTCAGGTTCAATAAGCATAATCCTAGCAACGCAGAGAAGTTGCTTTTCGCCACTAGATAAATTGGAAGAATTAGAGATGTATGTATCATATCCTTTTGGAAGTCTTCTAATAAAATCGTCCGCATGGGCCTTTTTGCTAGCGGCAACAATTTCTTCCATGCTCGCACTAGGTTTGCCAAAGGCTATATTTTCTTTTATGGTCCCATGGCTTAGCCAAGTATCTTGTAGAACCATGCCGATATGGCTTCTTAAATCATGTTTGGAATATGTTCTAGATTCCTTCCCATTAATATAGAATCCACCTTGTTGAGGGTCATAGAATCTCATTAATAAATTAATAATGGTAGTCTTACCACATCCAGTCGGACCTACCAAAGCAATCTTATGTCCTTTATAGATATCCAAATTGAAATTAGAGATGATTTGCCTTTTCCCATCATAAGAGAAATTCATGGATTTGGCTTCTAAAGTTTCAACCTTGCCATCAATAAATTCTTTTCCTTCATCAACGTCATCTTTTTCTGCAAGGACTTCATTAACTCTTTTTAAAGAAGTAAGGGCATATAAGATGTCGCTAGAAGCATCAGATATTTCATTAAATGGAGTCATGTATTGAAGAGAATATGTTAGGAAAGAAGATAATGATCCAACAGTAAGAAGTCCAACTCCAACATTAATATTGTCATTAATAAACCACGCCCCTACTAAAATCAATATGGCATATATAGAGTTATTAATTACCCTAGTGGCAGGATTAATCCAGCTAGCAGCAAAAGCAGCCCTGAAGTTCTTTTCCTTAACATCTTTATTCTTAACTAGGAAAGAAGATAATCTATCATCTTCAAGTTGATATGCCTGAACTGTTTCTAGATTTGAAATAGTTTCTAATCCAAAAGAAGAAAGTTCACCTAATTTAGCATTTTGTTCCCTAAAATATTTAGCATTCCTGCTAGAAATGAATTTAGAGACAATAAGCGATATTGGGGTTAATAAAACCACGATTAAACCTAATACATAATTTAGATAGAACATGAATACAAGGGTGACGATAATCTGCACTACCCCTTCATATAGAGCACCTGCCCCATTTATTAATCCGGTCTGGACATTTTCTATATCAGAAATAAGCCTTAATAACAAATCTCCATGGGGATGTGTATCTAGATAAGAAATAGAAACCCTATTGAATTTAGAAAAGACATCATCTCTCATTTTTTTAACAACATTATGTCCGAGTAAAGAAACAAGGATATCAAAGAAATAACGGAAAATAGAACCAAGTAACAACAAGCCAATTCCAACATATAGGTATACCATTATGTCAAAATCGCCTGCTTTCATTTTATTGATTACTAGACCCGTAATAAATGGAATAGATAATTTGCAGACGACAGAGCAAGTGGCAAATAGCAAGGAGGCAATAGCTAATTTCGTATCGCCTTTAATATATCTTTTAATATTACTTAGATTGTTCATTTTTCTTCACCTGCGCTTCAAAGATTTCTTTATAGATAGAACAATTCTTTAATAATTCTTCATGCTTTCCTCTTCCAACAATTCCACCCTTATCAAGGACATATATGCAATCGCAATTCTTAATTGATGTTGCCCGTTGGGAAACTATGATTGTAGTTAATCCTTTAATTGAAGAAATATTTTTCCTGACTAAGGAATCGCTTTTATAATCTAAAGCCGAAGTAGAATCATCTAGAATCAAGATAGGACGGTGGCTTAACAAGGCTCTTGCAATTAATAGCCTTTGCTTTTGCCCTCCAGAGAAATTAGTCCCATTTTCCTCGACTTCATGATCAAAATAATCTTTATATCTAGATACAAATTCTTCACTTAATGATAATTTCAATGCTTCTATTATCTCTTCATCACTTGCATCTTTATTTGATAAAAGCAAATTGGATTTAATCGTGCCTTTGAAAAATTCAGGACGTTGAAAGACAATGGCAAATTGGCTTCTAAGTTCTTTTAGATTGAGTTCTTTTAGATTGATATTCCCATAATATATATTTCCAACGCTAGGATCTCTAAATCTATTCAATAGGCTTATCAAAGTGGATTTGCCTGAACCAGTTCCCCCGATAATCCCAATGCTTTCACCTTTATTAATACTTAGATTAATATTAGATAAAGCCATTGTTTCTCCTCCAAAAGAAACTCCAGCGTCTTCTAATCTTAATAATTCTTCTTTTTCTTTTATAAGAGGGAGAGGCTTAGATGAAATAGAAGCAATCCTTCCTTCAATAGAAAAGAAATCGTCGATACGTTTTTTAGAAGCATAGGCTTTAGATAATGATGTTACTAATCTAGTAAACATGATTAGTGCCGCTAAAGACTGGGTCAAAAATGACATGATGGCCACTATTCCGCCAATCGATAAAGAAGAATTTAATCCGTCTTTTGCACCTATATAGATA
>URTN01000119.1 GCA_900550795.1 uncultured Mollicutes bacterium | reverse complement strand
GAGCAAGTAATGACTAAAAAAGAAAATATCATCGCCTTAAAGGAAGAAGATTTAGTTGTAGACAAAGTCAATGATTTCATCATGAATTCAACTTTATCTAGATTCCCAGTCATCAATGACGAAGGTGAATATGTTGCCATATTAAGTCTAAACCTATATTTCGAGGAATATTCAAAAGACCCCCATCTAGATATTAGATCAATATTAATCCAACCAGTCTATGTTGATATCGATGAAACTCTAGGTGATGCTTTTGAGATATTAAACAAGGAACATTCTCACTTAGCCTTAGTAAAGAACAAGGATAACCAAGTTGTCGGGCTTGTCACTATGGATGATATTTTAGCAGAGCTAGTTGGCAAATTAGATACAGCCTCGACTCCAATAAGAAGGAAAAAGAAAGGAGAGAAAGCATGTTAATAACTATTTATTGCATAATATTATTTCTCCTTTTGATCGGCTCAATGTTATTTTCTAGTGCCGATATGGCTTTTGGCTCAGTTTCTTTAGCTAAATTAGAAAAGAAAGCCAATACCAAAAAAGGCAAGATTGCCTATAAATTAGCCAAAGGATATGACAAGACCATATCCACCATATTGCTTTGGAACGACGTCATAAATGCAGCACTTGATTCTATATCGACTTTATTAGGAATTAACGTAGCCATATCGTTAATGAATCTAACTAATCAAGACCAAATCGAAACAATGGGCCTAGTATTCTCCTTGGTCTTCCTAGTCATAAAAATCATATTCGGGGAGATAATTGCCAAAAGTCTAGGCAAGGTATTTAATCTAAAACTCGCGACTACTTATTCTTATCCATTGTCATTTTGTTATTATTTGACTTTCCCAATCACTTTCCTTATGTCTGGATTTGGGACAATAGTTACATACCCTATAACCCATAATTTAAAAGATTATCAGACAAGTGATGAAGAACTTCATGAAATGGTCGATGAGATTGAAGAAAAAGGCGAGATTGATGAACAAGCTGCCGATATGATTAGGGGAACAATAGATTATGCGACTACCGAAGCTTTTGAGATAATGACCCCTAGAGCTAAAATATATGGGATTTCTAATGAAGATAAATTAGAAGATATATTATCCAATAAGGAAACTTTCCTCCATTCTAGGATACCTGTATATGAAGGGGATTTAGATAACATCAAAGGATTTATCAAAAGCAAGACCTTGATGAGATTAAAGCTAGAAGGAAAAGAAGATATCCCAGAAGATGCGATTGAAAAAGTAATATATATCCCTCATACAAAAGAGATTAATGATGTCTTTAACAAGATGAAGCAAGACCATATTGCAATGAGTGTTGTCCTTGATGAATATGGGGCTGCTGAAGGTATTATTACAATGGAAGACATCATTGAGGAAATAGTCGGCGAGATTTGGGATGAAAAAGACAAGGCAAATGAGCCGGTATCTGAAAAAGCCGATGGAAGCTATGTAATTGACGGAATGATGACTTTACGTGATTTCTGTTTCCTATTTGATATTGATTTTGATGAAATCGATACAGAATATGTAACAATAGGCGGCTATTGCATTGAATTGCTAGATGATAGATTCGCCAAAGTCGGCGACATAATACATTTTAAAAACCTCATCCTTGAAATAATTTCAATGGATGGTATAAAAGTTAAAAAGATATTAGTTAAAAAAGAAGAGACTGAAGAATGAAAAAGAATACAAAGCTAACTCTTATTTTAGGGGCGTTATCTCTTTCTTCATGCTCTTTTACTAGATATAGTTATAAATCTAGTTCAAGCGAAGAAACCACAACAACTAATGTAGTTACAACGAAAACTGATTCAGTTATTTCATCTAACAAAACTACTTTTAGCGAAGAAACTTCAAGTGAATCGAGCATTGAATCGAGTGAATCTTCTAGCTCAAGCGAGTCTTCTAGTAACGTAGAATCTTCCATTGATTCTAACGAATCGACTTCTGCCTCCAGTGAGTCTTCAAGTAGCGAAGAATCTTCTATTGAATCATCTAGCCAATCTAGTTCATCTAAACCAGAAATAAATGAAGATGGATATTATAGAATCGAACCAGTCCAGTCTAATGAACCTTTTTTCAATGTCTATAACCTAGATGGTTCCATAGAAAAGACAATAAAGAAATCAGTCGAATCAGATTCATCTACTTGGTATATAGATCCAATGGATGTGGCCTTATATTATCAAGCCTATAGGGAAACTCCGATTAATTATTGTTTTAATGATCGAGGGAAAGACGGTTCTACTAGCCAGGAACATTTTAAAAAATATGGAAAATATGCAAGGTTCTATTCTAAAGATTATTTTAGAACCGATGGATATATGCAATCTATCCCTACTCCCCATGAATATAGATATTTCGAAATAGATATATCTAACGGGAATGATGGATATTCCTATAAATCTAGAAAGACTAAACGTCTAGTTGTAGTTTATAATGGTCTTACTCAATATACGAATAAATGTCCTGTAATATTTTATACGTCTAACCATTATTCTTCTTTCTTTGAAGTAACTAACTATGCAAGAAAATATAGTTCTAGTCCTTCTTTATCTTGGATTGGAAGTGAATTTGATGGAGAAAAAACTGGATTTGGGGATTATATAAAACCTCTAACCATATCAATATAAAAAAGAGCTCCCAAGGGGTTAAGGAGCTCTTTAGACAAAGGAGTTAATCCTTAAATCTTTAAACTACCAGAAGCGATAAGCTTGCCACTTTTCCTATCGAAAAGAAGAATTTCCTTACCAATGATATCAAGTTTGGCTTTCGCGCCGATTTTATAATCGACTCCGCCAAAGACAACACCGGTAAGCAAATAATCTCCAATCCTAATCTTGACTGTAGTTTCCATACCAGTTGGAAGGGCGCTATAAATATCGCTTTCAATCTTGCCATCATCATCTAGGGAAATGAATTCAGGCCTGACACCGATTATAAATGAATCAGGATCGACATCATGCATTTCATCGCTCATCAAGGTGCCACTAACTTTCGCAATTGCAAAGTTAAATGGACGGTCGGCATTTACTTTTTCGACAAAATGCTTATTCTGTCTTTCTTGTTCTAATTTAGCTTTGTTGTCTTCGATTTCTTTGTCTCTTTCTTTCCTAAATTCATCAAGGTTGACATATGTATTAGGTTTAAAAGTAACATCTACATCATCGAATATCCTAAGTTTAATATCGTCTTTGACTTGTTTTCCCTTGGCCTCAATAAAATTAATCGAAGGAGAACCGATAAAGTCTGCGACAAATAGATTATTAGGATTCCTATAGACATCTAATGGGGCTTGGTATTGTTGAAGTACTCCATTGTTAATTAAACAAATCTTAGTAGCCAAAGTCATGGCTTCTTGCTGGTCATGGGTAACATAGACGAAAGTTGAACCAGTCTCGACATGAAGACGTTTTAATTCACTTCTCATCTCTAATCTTAATTTGGCATCCAAGTTAGAAAGAGGTTCATCCATGAATATGACTTTTGGTCCAGGGGCCAAGGTACGTGCAATGGCAACTCTTTGTTGCTGCCCGCCAGATAATTCAGAAGGATATCTATCCATGAATTCCCCGATATGGACAATACGGGCAACATGCCTTACACGAAGGTCAATTTCCTCGCTATCGAGTTTTCTTACCTTCTTGCACACTTCTCCATCAAGAAGATATTCGCCAGCTTCATTTAATGTATATCCCTTGCTTTCCACTTTAGAGATAACCTGGTTAATATTCTCTTCGTATTTAACAATGGCAGCATCTGCAACTTCTTTTCTTTCTTCCCCATTTTTTTCTTCTAGGTGGAGATTAAATATTTCTTTAGCAGCAGACATCGAAACCTTAAATCCATCGATAATGAACAATAAGGCTTTATC
>URTN01000118.1 GCA_900550795.1 uncultured Mollicutes bacterium | reverse complement strand
CTCTACCATATTGCCAAAATACATAACAGCAATCCTATTGCAGAAATACTTAACTACCGATAAGTCATGGGCAATAAATAACATCGTTAATCCCATTTCTTCCTTTACTTGGTTAAGCAAATTAAGTACCTGTGCCCTAATAGAGACATCAAGGGCAGAAATAGGTTCATCGCAGATTAATAACCTTGGATTCATGACCAAAGCCCTAGCAATACCTATTCTTTGCCTTTGTCCACCAGAGAATTCATGTGGATATCTAGATGCATATTCAGGGATTAATCCAACCTTCTTTAAAGCATCTTCAACAGCCTTCCTGTTCTTTTCCTTATTATAGGAACCTTGGATATGAAGACCTTCGGTAATGATATCTTCAACAGTCATTCTAGGGTCAAGCGAATCAATAGGATCTTGGAAGATCATCTGTATTTCATTACGTAACCTTGGATTAGAATGACGGTTATCGAACTTGATTTGCTTTATAAGGGCTTTTTGTTCGGCTACATGTTCCTTTATATAGGCTTTTCTTTCATCAATTAGCTTTTGGTAATGTTCCTTGATGGCAGGATATTCGCTTTCATTTGCATCGGAAAGGGCATTATTCATTTCTTGGGTAATATTCTTTATTTCCTCTTTGACATGAATCTTGCTCCATTTGATTTCCTTTTCGTTCCATCTAGAACCGGCAGCAAGGCGGAACCCTCTATAATAGATAGCCCCGCTAGTAGGAGGATAAAGCCCGATGACACATCTTCCGGTTGTAGTCTTGCCACATCCAGATTCACCAACTAATCCAAAGCATTCGCCTTCTTTAATGGAAAACGAAACATCATGGACAGCTTTAGTCTTATAATCGCCAGCCCTAAAGAATTCCTTTAGGTGCCTTACATCTAGGATGATATGATTATCAACTAGAGATTGGTCATAAGTAACTCCATATAAGCTTAATGATTGCTTAGCAAACCTTAGGGTAGATGCTAATTTGTCTAGATAAGAAGAAGAAGTTTCGTCCAGAGGCTTATTAACATTATTCTTAAATAAGTTATAGGCTTCCTTTTCTACCTTAACCCTATATTTCCTTCCTTCTTTAGAATCATTTATAGGAAGAGGGAAAGCAGATAAGGCAACATCTTTATATTCATTAACCTTATTAAATAAACTAGCAGCATCCAAAGTAGAGGAATTAATAACTTCCTTTATAGAAGAGGCTTTATCTAGATTTTCTTTTATAAGTTCTATCTTTTCCATTTATTTCCCCTCCTTTGCATGGGCTAAGTTATTTGCAATACGGGTAGAGACTATCTTAGGCATAGTAGCCTTAGGCGATCTCTCATCTAGTAGCCAAGAAGCGCAATAATGGGTAGAAGAAACCTTGAACATCGGAGGTTCTTCCTTAAAATCGATACCTAATGCATATTTACTTCTACTAGCAAATGCATCCCCAACTGGAGGGAAAAGCATATTAGGTGGAGTACCTGGAATGGCTTCTAGCTTTTCTTTTGAATCGATATCTGGGATTGAAGACAATAAGGCCCAGGTATATGGATGACGAGGATCATAGAAGACATCTTTGGATGTTCCATATTCAACAATCTTACCAGCATACATAACAGCAACTCTATCAGCCATATTGGCAACTACGCCTAAGTCATGGGTAATAAAGATGACAGACATATTACGCTTAGCCTTCAAATCATTGATCAATTCAAGTATTTGGGCTTGGATAGTAACGTCAAGTGCAGTTGTAGGTTCATCGCAAATAAGAACATCTGGAGAAGCAGTAAGTGCAATGGCAATAACTATTCTTTGCCTCATCCCGCCAGAGAATTCAAATGGATATTGCTTGAATCTTCTTTCAGGTTCAGGAATACCAACTTCCGCCATAATCTTAAGGGCTTTGTCTTTGGCTTCTTTATGGGTAACTCTAATCTCGGAGAGAAAACGTCTATGTTCGATTAAGAACAAATCATAGAATTCCTTTAGATCGGATTTATGCTCATTAAATAAGCTCTTTAGATTAGCAAAATGGGTATCATAGATACCTTTTCTTTTCTCCGCTACCTTCTTTTTAGCCTCTTTAGAAGCAACATTAAGGGCAGTCTTGTCTTCTTTAATCTTGGAAATTATCTGAGCTCTTTTTTCTTTGCTTTCGTTCTTAATAGATAAAATAGAAGCATTGAGCTCTTCCATCTTGGAAGTATCTTTTTCTTTTTTAGCAGCTTTGATTTGTTTCTTTAAGTCTGCTGCTTTCCTATGACAAGTCTCCTTCTCTAATTGAAGGATACGTTGGTCATTTTTATAGGCGATGAATTCTTCATTAATCAAATCGTTGTAGTAATTCTTCAAATGGTTGCCATTTGTAATCATTACTTCGGTAATTTGCTTACCGATTTTCATGATTGGGTTTAAAGAGGATAATGGGTCTTGGAAAATCATCCCAATCTTAGTACCCCTTATCTTATGGAATTCTTCTTCAGAAACTTTAGTTAAATCTTCACCTTCATAAATAACTGAACCCGAATCGATATGGGCAGTCTTTGGAAGGATGCCCATGATGGTTTTATTGGTAACTGATTTACCTGAGCCAGATTCCCCTACAATGCAAAGAGTCTCACCTTTATATAAATCAAATGATACTCCTCTTACAGCCCTTACATATCCTGCATCAGTCTTAAAGGAAATCGCAAGGTTACGTACTGAAAGAACAGCTTCTTTATCAATTGGTTTGTCACCAGTTTCAAAAGGATAATTAATAGATTGGTATTTCATATTATTCATCTGCTCCTTTCAAGCTTGGGTTAAAGGCGTCTCTAAGTCCGTTTCCAAATAAATTGAAGCAAATCATGATAAGCGCCATAACAATAGAACCAGAAACAATTAAATATGGATATAGAGTCAAGTCAGCTTGGACGTTAGTTAAAGTAACACCGAAGCTTTGTCCTCCAGAGAAAGCTAATGCACTTGGCAATAAGTAAGCAATATTAGCTTCAGTAAAGATAACGGAAGGAATCATCAAGACACAGCTAGTGATGATTGTCCCGATGCCATTTGGAAGGATGTGCTTGAAGATAAGTCTAGTATCGCTAGCACCAAGAGTCCTAGATGCCAAAACATATTCCCTTCGCTTAAATCTATAGAACTGGCTTCTAGTCTCGCCGGCTACCCCCATCCATCCAGTTAGGCACAAAGCCAATAAGAAGGTCCAGAAATTAGATCCTAATAGTAAGACAATAAGAGTCATCATGACAATCCAAGGCATGCCACCAAGGATTTCGCAGAACCTTTCCATGATAAGGTCGACCCATCCACCAAAATAACCTGAGATTGCACCCCAGATAAGTCCAACAAATATATTGATGACGGTAGATAATAAACCTAATCCTAAGGAAGTTAATAAGCCAGAGAATACCAATTTGAAGAAATCATATCCATGTGATTCAGTACCAAAGAAATACTTTGGAGGTTCGCAGCTAGAAAGTTCACCCTTCATATACATATCTCTATATATGGAGAAGACGCCTTTGACTCTTCTAACAGAAGCAACACCAGGAATAACTGTGACGGTCTGGCTAGTTATTTCTCTTAATGGACAATATTTTTCTCCTTCTGGAGTCAATTTGAATTCTCCAGGAGCCTTATTCGCACCTTGTTCAGGATTCCAATCGTAGGTCATCCATCCCCTAGAAACGAATTCTTCAATTTCGGCTTCGGTGAATTCCTTATCGGAAACATCTCCAAAAACTGCTCCGTAGCAATCATAACGGAAACTACCATAGGTAACGACGCTATGATAGATAGATACTTTTAAGGAATCTTGCTTTAAAGTAGAGAAAGCACTATCGGATTTGCCATAAGTAGCAACTACTTTAGTTGAATCATCCCAAGTAAAGCTAGCTGGGATATTCGCACTAGCTTCGACGCTTCTAATATAA
>URTN01000117.1 GCA_900550795.1 uncultured Mollicutes bacterium | reverse complement strand
TCCTTATTATCTAGTATCGATACATCTAAAAAAGAAGGTAGTAGGGATCTAGCAATGTTATTAACGATGTATTCTAGCGGACTTAGAGTTTCTGAATTGCTAGATTTAAAGATTGAAGATATTTCTTTTAATAAAAGGATAATATTAGTTAGGTCAGGCAAAGGAAATAAGCAAAGAAGCGTACCGATTAACCAAGATTGTCTTGATGTTATCTTGAATTATATAGATACAAGTAGAAAAGAATTCCCTAATTCTAAGAAGTCTCCTTACTTATTCTTAAATAAATTCGGCAATCCGATGTCCCGTAATTACTTTTTTGTATTAGTTAAAGAATATGCTGCTCTTGCTGGGATTAATAAAAATATCCATCCCCATACATTACGTCATTCATTCGCAACGAGTTTATTAGAAAATGGAATTAACATTGTTGCCTTAAAAGACATGCTAGGACATTCCCATCTAGAAACAACCCAGATATATACAAAAGTATCGACTAAGAAGGCGTTTAAGGACTATTCTTCATCTTTTGATAAATAGTCAAATCATCTTTTAAGACAAATCAAGGCAAAGAATATATAATCTAGTTACAAATAATTCTGGAGGTTAACTAAGTTAATGGATAAAAAATACAAATTCGACAGGATATTCGTAATAGTCGCCGATTCGCTTGGGATAGGGGAAGAGCCTGATGCGGCTAAATTCGATGATGTCGGGTCAAATACATTTGCCCATGCAGCCGAATCTGTTAATGGCATTAAATGTCCTAATATGGAAGCGATGGGTCTAGGCGAACTAGATGACATCAAAGGTGTTAAAGTAGTTTCTAATCATCCAAATAGCTATAGCGCTAGACTTCGCGAGGCTAGCAATGGCAAAGATACAATGACTGGACACTGGGAAATGATGGGTATTCTTACCTTAAAACCTTTCAAGACCTTCACCGATACTGGCTTCCCAAAAGAACTAATTGATGAATTAGAAGAAAAGACCGGTCGTAAGGTTATTGGCAATTATTCTTCTTCCGGAACAGAAATATTAAAGGTATTAGGAGAAGAACAAACTAGAGATGGTTCATTAATTGTCTATACTTCTGCTGACTCGGTATTACAAATTGCTGCAAATGAATCGGTAATTCCTGTACCTGAACTTTATAGGTGCTGCGAAATTGCTAGAGAAATATGCATGAAGAGCGAATATCTAGTCGGAAGAGTCATTGCCAGGCCATTTGTCGGTACGAATAAAGATAATTTCAAGCGTGACGGGGCTTCTAGGCACGACTATACAGTTTCTCCGACCGGAGTTTCTGCCATGGATATATTAAAAGAAAATGGGCTTACTGTTTCTGCGATTGGAAAGATTAATGATATCTTTAATGGTGTTGGTGTGACTAGAACAATACATACGGCCACTAACGAAGAAGGAATG
This sequence comes from uncultured Mollicutes bacterium, assembly GCA_900550795.1. Taxonomy (GTDB): domain Bacteria; phylum Bacillota_I; class Bacilli_A; order RFN20; family CAG-826; genus Alloenteromonas. The sequence goes on along the minus strand of URTN01000117.1, from coordinate 2,556 downwards.
GACGAAGCCATTCGCCAACTTAAAGAAGATGATTACAAGGGGCTTTGCTTTGTCAATTTAGTCGAATTCGATTCTGAATATGGGCATAGAAGAAATGCCGTCGGATATGCTAGATGCATCGAAGCTTTCGATAAGCGAGTAGGGGAATTCATCCCTAATATGAAGCCAACTGATTTGCTTATCATTACAGCTGACCATGGAAATGATCCAACATTTAAAGGAACTGACCACACAAGAGAAAAAGTCCCATTCCTTGCCTATTCTCCTTTCTTTAAGGAAGGAAAATTCCTCGGGGAATATCCTAGCTTTGCCTGCATTGGGGCTTCTATATTAAAAAACTTCCATCTAAATAAAAAAGAAGGAATGATAGGGGAAGAGATAAGCGAATTGCAAAAGGATTAAAAATGAAAAAAATAACATATTTATTGGCCTTAAGTGGCTTTGCCCTTGTTTCTTGTGGCACGTCTAGCTCAGAAACAAGTTCAAATTCCCCATCTAGTGAAGATACTTCTAAGCTAACTAGCGAAGTTATTGATACTTCAACATTGAATGTTCTTTCTCCAACCGGGATCCCTGCTTTAGCTTTCTATGACCAAGGTTCCAACAAGAACTTTGTAACTGCAGTAGCTTCGACTATACCTCCAAATTTTGCCGTTTCTGGTTCAAATAGTTACGATGTCATCGTATTTGATGGAATTGGTGGATTAAATAACATCACTGTTAATAAAAGGGATTACGCCTTGGCTAAATGGATCTCTGGAGGAACTTTCTACGTTGTTTCTACTAAGCATAGCAAAGAAGAAACCTTCAACAGCGAATCGACAATCAATGGATTTGTGAAAACCGGCATTGCTTCCTTATCTTTTATGAAATTAGCCAAAGATAACTGGAACTGGGGAGATTATTCATCTTCGAACAAAATTACTTTCTCTGATGCAGTAAGCGATGTTAAGAATAATTTGGTATCTAATCCAGATTCCTATGATTATTATGTCGTTGCTGAACCGGTTTTAACGACCGCTAGAGGTGCTTTAAAGGCCAAGGGAGTAACTCTTAACGTTATCTATAACATCCAAGAAGAATGGGCTAAATATTATAATAATGCCATAGTTCCTGCGGCTGGGCTATTTGTTAATAAGAATTCTTATCAAGAAAAGAAAAAAACTATCGATAAATTCCTTGATGAAGTCGATGAAAGAATTGTAAATGCCATCGATAATCCTCAAGTTGCCGTCGATGCCTTAAATGCTTATGAAGCTATCGATACAACTAATGACAATGATTGCCAAACTAGATTCGGATTTACTCCAGCCTTGGTAGGAACGTTACAAAAAGATGGTGCTAATAAATTCAATTTGATTAAAAATAGCGTTGTAACATCCATTAAAGATGTAGCCAATTCATTTAGAAGTATCTTAGGACAACCTAATTTCCCAGACACTTCATTCCTAGCTAGATAATTATGAAAGACAAAAGAACCCAAAAACTAGCCATTTTATCGACTCTTTTAGGGTTCTTTTTCCTTATTGGGATACTCTATTTGACCTCATTTATCCTGAAATCGAATAAAAATGATGTTTTGCCTTATCCTCATGAAATTTTAGTCCGCGTCATAGATCTTCTTTTTGTTAAAGGTGCTAAAAAAACTTGGATTGGCGTTGGTTATACCTTGTTAAGAATATTAATAGGATTTGGCGTTTCGTTTATCCTTGGGGCTTTGCTAGGCACTATTGCAAGTCTATTTAAACTATTCGGTAATTTTTTATCGATTTCAGTAGCGATTAAAAGAACGATACCAACCGCGGCGGTAACTATTGTTTTACTAGGAATTTTTATGGGTCCTAAAACTAGGGATTATCTAGATTACATCCCATGCATCTTGACATTCATCGTTGCCTTTCCTTTGATATATGAATCATTTAGAAATGGATTAGATAGCGAAGAAACCGATGTAATGGATGCATTAAGGCTCGAGGCTAAAAGGACTAATCTAAGGGTCTTATTTCAAGTTAGATACCGTGACGCATTGCCTTTTATATTATTAGGAATCACCCAAAGCCTTGGACTATCATTTAAGGTATCTATCATGTCAGAAGTCTTAACGGCAAATTCGATATCAAAGCCTGGAATAGGTTCGTTAATCGTTTCAGAAAACCAATATGGAACTATTGAGAACGTAATTGCCTATGCAGTTATATCTTTGCTTCTTATGGCGGTTATCGATATTCCATTACTGATAGTTAAGAAGAAAACAAACCAAAACAAATCGAAGTAGTTTCTAAATAAATAAGATAGTAATTGAGATAATATTAATGCGAATTAAGTGTTCGTATTGACGATTATCTCATTTTTATTTTCTTCGAGACAATTCTATATTTAATTAAATCTATTAATAACGGCAAGCAATTAGCGTTCTTTGTAATTATAAAAGGATTCAGCTTAATATAATTAGATATTAATGGATAATATTATAAAATCTCTCAAAGTAGATAATTAGTAGATATTTATTAGATTTCATTCGTTATAAAACCATTAATAAATATCTAAATATTAGTC
>URTN01000116.1 GCA_900550795.1 uncultured Mollicutes bacterium | reverse complement strand
ATATATTGTCTTTCGTAATAAACGAAATTCTTTAATTAGAAGAATCATCATTAAAAGAATTATAATCTTTAGGAGAATCGTCTTGGTTCTCCTTTTCTTTTTGTTTTATCTCGTCTTCAAGCATCTTCTCTGCTTCTTTTAGATTCTCGTCAGCCTTTTCCAATTGTTCTTGGCTAAATAAGGCTTTTTCCTTCATTTCTTCTAGAGATTTAATAGAGAAATCAATGAAGAATTTCTTTATCTTTACTGAATTATCTAACATGAACATTTCATTAGACGCGAATGTGTATGGCAAATAGAAACTAGATAATAATAAGCCTGCAAATAAAGAAATAACTACCGCAAAAGTTGGATAAGTAGGAGCAAATATGCCAAAGCAAGTAAAACTAATTCCAAACCCTAATCCAAATAAAATAAATAAAGGGATATTCCTTGTAATAAAGCTTCCAATGAATAATTTCTTGTCGCTTAATACTAGCTTTTTAAACAAAGCATTAAGGGCTCCAGAAGATGGTCCACCAATCTTAGAACGTAAATGGGCATTAAGCGAATTGAAGCTAATACAATAAAGGAAATAGATAGAAGATAATCCTAGCCCAACACCTTGGACAGAATAATAGAAAGAAATTAAGTCCTTATTAGAAAATACATATTCAATGATAGCTTCAAGCGTTCCTGTATTTGTTAATTCGGCTAATTTATTTATTGCTTCAACAAAGCTAGTTGAAACACTAGAGGCAATCCCATAATAAATCGAGCCAGTAATCAAAGAGAAGAAAGCAAATACAAGCAATGATTTGAAATAGCTTACTATAACTCTATAACTCCCTTTAAATGGAGGAATGAAATAAGACATATAGGAAGAATAATTGATTCGGTTAGATATTCCTTTTCCAGCAAGAAGGACACTTAAAGATGTCTGAAAAGAAAAGAAAGCCGGTATAACAATTAAAGGGATAGTCGCATAAAGTAAGCTAGGATCAATTAATCCTATGCCGAATCCTACTAAAGAAACCAAAATAAAGACTAAAGCAAGGGCCACTACCTGTGCGTTATATTTTCCAATTTTCTCTAATACAGGTTTATTAAAAGGTTTTTTGAAATCAGATTTTTCCATTTAGATTAAGCTCCGAGAAATCCTTTGCCGCGATAGCGATGCTATTAGGATTTAATATTGGGACATCACTACTTTCAAGCTGGGCAATTAATGAAGGGAATTTCTTCAAGGAAACAATATAGTTATCGGAAAAGGAATTCTCAAGTCTAGTGATCATGCAATCGTTATTAATTAAGACAATCGAGATGAATAGTTTAGAATCAATCCCACTCATAAGCGACATCCTATCAACCCTAATCCTATTTACTTGCATTGGATTTTTTATATATGTCGATTTCTTGCCTTTATAGAATATCCAGCTAGGATCATTTTCTTTCGCAGCAATCGCCCCATCATAATATCTATCCCTAATGCAATAGATGAATTTATCCCCTATTACGATATGATCAATATGGAAAGGTTCTTGTGAGGCGGTCTTATTTGCAAAGCTATTGACTAGATAGAAATCATTGTCCAGGACTACTCTTCTAACTTTGTTGTAATACATCCTGACCGTATATTTTTTGTATAGATAACGTTTGACTGGCCCATATAGAAACATAACTAAAAGGAGCAATCCAACTAGAATGCAGCTAACACAAAAAATAGATAGACGGACAGTATATGGCATTTTTTAATTAAGCAAACCTTTCAGCAGTAGCGATAGCAACTTCTACCATGTCTTTTAATCCAGTTTGCCTTTCTGCTGAGGTAAGAGCCTTGCTAGAAAGGAAAGAATCAGAGACAGTAAGAATGCAAAGAGCTTTTTTATTTAATCTAGCAGCATTGGTATATAGGGCATATGATTCCATTTCAACTCCTAATACGCCTAATTTAGCCCAAGTCTTCCAGATATTTGGATCTTCATCATAGAAGACATCGGCAGACAATATATTGCCAACAAAGCATTTCTTATTGGCTTTTTTAGCTTCTTCATGTGCTGCTAATAAGACATCAAAAGAAGCAATTGCAGAATAAGTTCCACCCTTTAAATCATATTGGCTGGACCAATTAGAATCGGTGCAGCTACCTTGGGCAAGAATTATATCGTTAACATTAACATCTTTAGAATATGTTCCGCATGTTCCAATCCTGATGATGGTTTCAACTCCATAAGAAGTAAATAATTCCCTAGAATATATCCCAATGCTGGGCATACCCATACCAGAAGCCATGACGGATATTCTTTTTCCGTTTTTAGTTAGGCCAGTATAGCCAAGTATACCCCTAACATCGCTAACTAGAACTGGATCAACCAGGAAAGTTGAGGCAATCCATTTGGCACGGAGAGGATCTCCTGGCATCAAGACTACTTTTGCAAAATCATTGTCTTTGGCATTAATGTGTGGTGTCGGCATCTTTAATCTCCTTTACTTTTTCTATTACTTTTGTCGAACTTAATGTACCTATGACCGAATTATGGTCACTTGAAAGGCTAATTGTAATAATTTCCGAAATAAGGGCAAACCCGAAGGTCGAAGCAGTTATAAGCAATAAGCCTAGGAATCTAACTAAATATTGTTTTGTTAAGGCTGGGCAAGAATCTAAGGAAACAATCTTCAAATCAAAAAACCTTAGTCCAACTGTTTGCCCATCTTTATATAAGGGCATGGCAACTAGATAGACTAAATCCATTGCCAATATAAATGCACCTGTAAAGAAAGATACAAGGAAATTAGAAATGCTAGCGGCTGCCGTATGTTTTACTAATTCATTAACAAAAACGATAATGCAAGGTATAGCTAAAACGGCATTGCATAAAAGCAAGATTGCCAAATCTAGCAATGCTGCCGCAATATGCCTAGAGACAATATTGCTTCCTTTTTTCTTTACCGAGCTTTCCATATCGACTAATCCTTTTTGCTATTTTTATCTTCCTCATCACTCATCATCATGTAATCTTCAAAAGTTGATAGGAATGTATCTGGTCCAACTGTTTGGAGTTCACCTTGGTAGGCAATTGAAATCCTTCCTGTTTCTTCTGATACAACTACTGTAACAGCATCACATACTTCTGAAATACCAATTGCAGCCCTATGTCTAGATCCATACTTACCAGTTAGAGGTCTAGTTGTTGGGGTGAAATAAACTGAAGCTGCCAATATCATATCGTTTCTAACAATGACTGCTCCATCATGCAACCTAGTTCCAGGATAGAATATTGTTTGGAGCAATTCAGCAGATACCGGAGCGTTAATGATTGTCCCTGACTTCATAACATCAGTTAGGAGATCTTTCTTTTCAAAGGTAATAAGAGCCCCTACTTTTTGTTTTGATAAAGTAATGACTGCAGTCTCAATCTTCTTATAAACGGCATCCCTATCAAAAAGGGTTTCAGGACGGGTCTTGGATTTATGCTGGAAGAAATTGATTCCAGTTTTACCTTTGAAGTTATTCGCGGTCAAATTTCTGCCTGCACTAGAATTAGAAATATAGAAGGTCAGTAAACCAAATAGGAACAAGACTGAGCAAATGGTAAATGGAAGATCTAACCCAAATAACCAGAACAAGATTATCAAGGCTTCGTCTATGATAAGAAAACTCCTGACGAATTTCCTTTTGAACCAGATGAAACCAATGACATCGAAAGTCGCAAATAAGACTATGCCGACGATGAATGAAATTATGTTATAGACATTCCCAAAATCAAAGATGACCGGGGATAGTAATGTGGTAAATATATTCATTGAATTAATCCAATCTTGAATGCAAATGAAGCAGTCTTTTTTTATCAAGCAACCCTATTTTTTCTTGGGTGAAATTATTTTAGCATTTAAACAGAATTAAATAAACGCGTACATGCACATGTGCGATAAAATTGTTGAATTTTGTTTTGTAAAAGAAGGAAAACTGTATCAAAAAGTGTATTTTATTTGTATATATTTTCGTTCAATA
>URTN01000115.1 GCA_900550795.1 uncultured Mollicutes bacterium | reverse complement strand
CATCACCATTTTCTGCTTTAACTTGTTCGTAAGGAAGTTCGGCTTTAATTACACAACATTCTATTGTTCCTGTTTTCTCAAGAACAGCATAAACTTCCTGAAAATAATCATATCCTTTATCAATATTTACCATAACTTTCCCTTTACACAGCAGCATGACTTCTTCTAATGTAGGAATTTGGTGTCTCGTTTTACAACCTACCCCATTTTTCAACTGCATTGCTTTCAATTCCGCCAAGGTATAATCTTCCACTTTCCCTTTTCCATTCATTGTACGATCTACCGTTCTGTCATGAATCAACACCAAATGTCCATCTTTCGTTTTTTTTAAATCTAAAAATCGAGATTTCTTCGATATCATCGAGTCTTTTCCTAAACTTTTAAAAATTTATTTTTAATAGTATTTTAACGAAAAATTGCTATAATTTTTTCAATTAATTTTGTTGAAGGAATTTTATGGATAAATTAAACAAAAAAATCATCAAAAATATCACCCTTCCTTTCTTGTGTTTTCCTCTTCTATTTTCCTGTGGGAATAACATCGATTCAGTTAGCAAGGTTAATATTGACATGGGGACTTTGATTGGAATGGACGAAGAAATCAAAAATGATTCCCATATGTTCAAGATAAGTTATGATGAAGTTATTAATCTAGTAAGCGAGAAAAAGAATTTTATCCTCCTAGTCCATTCAACGGTCAATTTCTGTTCCTGCTATGCCGAGTGGCACGATAATATCCTCTCTCCTTATATCAAGAAACATAATTTGCTAGTCTATTTCCTTGATTACCAAGATATATCCAAAAAAGAGGAACAATTTGGATTAAAGCTATTTTCTAATCACGAGACCTTAGGGATATTTGAGAATGGAACACTTAAATATCAAAACGACAATGTAGACCAAAATAAGCCCTGGGTTACTTCTAAAGAATCTTTTGAAGCATGGATGGATGCAAGGATTAGCTATCCTAGAATGCTAAAGATAGATAAAACCATATTAGATTCCCTATATGAAAAGAAGTTAACTGGAGTGCTTGAATTTACCATATATTTTGGTTTAGAAGGATGTCCAGATTGTAGCTATCTAGAAGAGACTTCTATTGCCTCTTATTTTAGGGCAAACGATAACACGTCCCCCTTGTTTTATATCGATACAGGTGTTTTGGGGATTAGGAAAGTTGCTGATGAAAATGGCAAAGAATATGGACCTAGCGTCAATCCTAATGGGAGCAAAATTGAACAAGAATATCAGCAATTGGCCAAAGATCAATGGGAGAAATTCAAGCTTGATTATGGATTAAGCGAATCTAGTTCTAATCCAATGGGTTATGGAACAGGATATATCCCAACTATATTCCATATTAATCCAGATGGAATTAGTAAAAATGGCAATGTTATCGATGCGGGTGGGGTTTTCTATAATGATGCTTTTGATACATCTACTTCTACTATAACTGCTTCCTATTTTAATAAAGAAAGAGTTAAGTTAGACCAATTTGAATATCTGAAGGATGTTGATGTCAAAGTCCTAGAAGGATTGAAAGTAAATTATCAAAGAAAAGAAAATCAGTCCGAACGCAACTTCTATCATGAATCTAATAGAAGTTATGTCGAACCGATTGTTTATTCTTTACTTGATTGGTGTATTAAGAATTAGGCGATGTCGTTTCCGTTTTCGTCTACTGGAACTAAATCCTCAAAAGGAGCTCCGCAGATTGGGCATGTCCCATCTTCATTAGGAACGACAATTTCCCCACAGACTAAGCACCTATATTTTTGTACTTTCCCTTCCATGTTCATTTCCTCCATGCTTTTATCTTACTTTCATAATGGATAAATGCAAGGAAGATGCTTTATTCAATTGCCTTTAATGATTCAACCATCTTTACTTTCTTGCTCTTTAAAGCAAGGATGAAATTGACAATAGCAAATACAACAAAAGTAAGGATAAATGAATACACGTATGAGCTAAATTTGATTGTTTTTAGAAATTCAACAAGGCTAACTTCATTAACTTTAAGTACGGCAGACATGAATGGATAGCCAAATAGGCATCCAATAAAAAAGCCAATCAAAGAGAGAATAAATGATTCAAACATCAGTGTCTCTCCTATTTCAAAAGAAGAGAAGCCCAATACCCTTAAAGTTGCTATATCTCTTCTTTTCAAGGTGAAATTCATTAAGGAAAGGTTATATAAGACAACAAGAACTAAAGCGATTGCAAAATACTTGACTGCCCCAGTCATGAGCTTGATTCCTGATACGGTTACTTCAATATTTTCTTTAGCGACTTCAGTCGAAGTAATCGTAGAAATCTCTTTATGGTTATCCTTTATTTGTTTTTCTACTTCATCTAGAGGTATCTTCTCGTTAGATTTGATGTAACAATAATTATATCTAGGGGTTAAACCTAGGCTAGAAAAAGTCGCGGAAACTCCATTTAATGAGAATGTCTCAAATATAGAAGAAACAGTTGAAGTATAGGTTTTGTTAAAAGCAGTAAAATTAATGTCGTCCCCAACTTTAACGCCTAATGTCTTCGATGTTTTTATAGAAATAGCAACTCCAGTAGATGGCAAATCAACCTTATAGAAAGGATGGCTATCTTCATATAACCTAACGTAATAGACCTCGCTTCTAGACTTAGTTGATATGGTTGAAGAAGATAAATATGAATTTGAATAAGTTTCTACATAACTACAATCATCTAATCTAATAGGGGAATCTGATTCGTTATAAGTTGCCGTAAAAGAAGAAGTATAATTCAAGGCTAAGTCGGTACTGATGCCCTTGTTCAATGTATCATCTATTCCATATCCGCATAAAAGTAACGTTGCACATCCAGCAACTCCAATTACAACCATCGCACTTTTAAAGATGTTTGACTTGATGCTCCTAAGAGACATCTTTAAAGATAAAATCGTCGGGGAAGATGACTTAATTAAGTAATGCCCCCCTTCTTTTTCTTCTTTTCTTATAATTGGCCTCATACATGATGATGGGGTTTCTCTAATTACTTTGAAGCAAGAATAGAAAGTAGAGAAGAATCCTAATCCAATCATTATGAGGGCTGAGCCTATTGCATTCACCCAAGGGAAGACAAACATATTCCTTAAGGGAAGGGTATATAAAATGTCATATTTTTGGCCCATGATAGACGGGATTATCAATGGGCCTATAATAAAGCCAACTAGACACGCCAAACCTAAAATAAAAGAAGTAATAGACATATAATGGCCTAATATTTCTTTATTAGATAGTCCAATCGCCTTTAATGTCCCTATCTCTAATCTTTCTTTATCTATCATTTGGGACAAGGTCGTTAACATTACCAAAGTAGCAACAAGGAAAAATAAGGCGGGAAACAAATAAGTCAATTGTTTTGCCTGGGTTAATTCGACATAGACCGAACTTTCTAAAGGATTATTATGGCCTAGAAAAGACATTGCTAAGCTAGAGGTGGAATCAAATATCTCCTCTACTTGTTCTTTTACTATATTTTCTCTTCCTTTATTCAATTTAAATAGATATTCATTTGGAGAAAGGAAAGTAGACAATAGATCAATCAAGCTAGAAGAAACCTCGCTAGAATAATTATCCTTTATTTGGCTTTCTATTAATGAGGAGAAAGAAGATTTATCCATCAATAACAAAGATGGATTATAGGCAGCCTTTGATATATTTTCAGGATGCTCCATAAAAGAAGTTAGTCCCATCCCTAATATCAAATCCTGATTATTCAATATGTTTTCTTTCCCATCTAATACGTATTTATCTAGCTTAGATAACATAGACGAATAGGAAGATAAATAGGAAGAAATAGGGATGGAGAAAGAAACTAAATCCCCAACCTCAGGGCTAAATCCAAAATTATTGTTTTTATATGATGAATCAATATAAAAGAAAGTAGATGAAGATGAAGGTGTTTCTAATTTAGTTGGAGTAGATAAGGTAAAGGAAGGTTCTACTACCCCTAGATAAGATTCCCTTCCATTTAGTTTTATCGGAAGGA
>URTN01000114.1 GCA_900550795.1 uncultured Mollicutes bacterium | reverse complement strand
ACCTTAGGAGAATAACATGAAAACCATAAAGGATAAATATTTAGTAGTAGGGGCTGATTTTGCTGGCTTTCCATTAAAGGAAGCCGTATGTGAACATCTTCGTAAGAAAGGATGGAAGATTGAAGACTTAGGAGTTACTAAAGACTCTGATCCAAACGACACCGAGAATATGTTTCATAGAGTCGGACTTAGGGTTGGCTCTAAAATTAGTGAAGGCGAATACGAAAGAGCCTTGCTTTTCTGTGGGACTGGCATGGGAATTCATATCGCTGCCTCTAAATGCCCACATGTCCATGCTGGGGTAGTCGAAAGCGTACCAGCTGCTAGAAGGGCTATAACAGGGAACGGGGTAAATGTCTTGGCCATGGGCGCATTTTATGTAGCACCTGCGATGGGATGCGATATTGCTGATGCCTATTTAAGTGCTTCTTTAGGAAGTGACCAAACCTGGTGGCATAATTTCTATGAATTTCATAAATTAGCTATAGATGAATTAGAAGCATTTGATTATGAGGAATATAAAAAGAATGGCTTCAAACTCAAACATCTAGGCGACTATCCGCTTAAATTAGAAGATAAGCCAGAAGATAAATAAGAATAATAGATATATAAGAGGATGTAGGAACGACCTATCTCCTTTTTTTGTTTATAAAGTATTCGTAATTATATCCTGTTGTAATTTCATTTCTTTTATAGTTTAATTAAATTGTCAGTCTGACTGACATATTATTATGAACGATACCCAATCAAGGAAAACCCTCCACAAAGAAAAGGTAATCCGCGTCGCTTTAGATTTTTTCTCTACCTTTGGGATAGAGAATTCTAAAGTAAGCGATATAGCAACTAAGGCAAACCTAACCGAAAGGACTGTATTTAGGTATTTTGCTACTAAAAATGATTTAGTACTTGCCACGGCTTTATTATTTTGGAATTCAGCATCTTCTAGGATTAATAGATTAATGGAAGAAGAACAAAATAAATCGTTAAAGGGAATTGATAAAGTCAGGTTTATATTAAATCAATATGCAGGTTTATATGATTCATCTAAGAAAGAACTCATATTTTGCGATGAAGCCGAGACTTATTTAAGCAGGTGTGGCAAATCCATATTATTAAGTAATAGACCCCCGATAGATTTCTATTCAAGTAATGAACCGTTAGCAAAGGCGATAAAAGACGGGATATTAGATAAAAGCATTAAAGATAATAAGGATATAGGACTTATTTATCTAAATACATATGATGGTCTTCTTGGATTTATGCAGAAACTTGCATTAAGTGAAGAATTAAGCAAGGAAGAAGATGCGAAAAGAAGGCTAGGCTTATTTATTGATTCTTTAATAAAAATGTATATATAAAGGAGAATTCATGGAACATAGTTATGATGTAATCGTAATCGGGGGAGGAAATGGCGGACTTGCTAGTGCCGCTAGTTTTGCAGTCGCGGGGAAAAGCGTAATCCTATTTGAAAAGCACAATATCCCTGGAGGGTGTGGGACTTCTTTTAGAAGGGGCAGGTTCGAATTTGAAGTAGCCCTTCATCAATTATCACACATGGGAACAAGCGAAAAGCCAGGTGAATTAAGGAAATTATTCACTAGATATGGGATATTGGATGAAATAGATTGGATCCAAATCAAAGAGCTTTACCGTGTTAATTTCCCTGATGGGACTGGGATTAGCCTTCCTACAAGTCGAATTGAATGTGAGAAACATCTCTCTTCTTTATTCCCAAACGAAAAAGATGGGATACATAAGTTCTATGATATTGTCTATAAATTCCTAGACGAGGCGAATGAATTTGCTGCCAAAAGTGCTTCATCAATAGGCGAACCAGGTGCATTAAAGAAAGCCATCATGAAAATAGGCTTCCCTAAGATATATCCTACATTAGCCAAATATGGTTTAAAAAGCACCCAGGAAGTATTAGATGAATGCTTCAAGGAAAAGAAATTGCAGATGGCTGTTTCTACCTATTGGTGTTTTATGGGTATGCCTCCATCAAGGTTCCCATTCTCAATACTAGCCAAATGCATTGGCTTCTATCTAGAAGACAAGCCTTTCTATCTAAAAGGCACATCTATGATGATGAATCAAGCCATTGCAGAAAGCATCAAAAGACATAACGGGGTCGTTAAAACTAGTACGGCCATAAAGAAAATCATCATTGAAGACGGAGTTGCCAAAGGGGTAATTGATGAATTTGGGAATAAATATTTTGCCAAGAAGATTATCTCGAATATCTCTCCTACTGTAACTTATGGAAATCTAGTTGATGAAGATAAGATTCCTCTTGAGGCCAGGGAATATCTAAAGCCATATACAGTAGGCATATCTGCGATTACTTGCTTTATTGGACTAGACTGCACTCCGGAAGAAATAGGATTCAAGACTTCATTTACCTTGAATTATAAATCAATGAATCCAAATAAGGATTTTGATGATGCTTATAAATTATTGCCAGAAAATGATGCCTTAGTAGCAACTTGCTATACAGTTGATGATCCTAGTGTTTCTCCTAAAGGCACCTCGGTTATAACGGCTGGAACACTTAAATATGGCGAAGCTTGGGAAAAGCTTGACCCAGAAGAATATTTTAGGGCTAAGCAAGAAGCAGGCAGGCGTATTGTTGCTAGATTAGAAGAATTATATCCAGACATAAAAGACCATATCGAAGAAATGGAAATAGCGACCCCATTGACCCATATGCGTTACCTTGGCCATCCAGGTGGGGCGATATATGGATATGAACAGGATTTGAACCAATCCGTATTCTTCTTCCCAACCGAAAGCAAGATAAAGAACCTTGAATTTGCATCGGGCTGGGTCAATGCCTGTGGCTTTGGACCAAATTATACCTATGCCGATAAATTAGTAAGCAAAATCCTAAAGGAGATGAAATAAGATGGCTAAAAGAAATATAAAGGAAACTCTTCTTTCTACCTTAGTCCACGGGGAAGAAACCTTAAATAATATCGCGACTTTACGTAAATTAAATAGAGATAAACTAAGTCCAATCCCAACCGATATTGCTAGTAAAAGAATCCATCCAAACCAATTAGAATTAGTAGTTAATGAAATTATCGATACCAAAAAGGGAGCGAAGATTATTAGATTAGTATCATCTAATGGCTATCTTCCTCCATTTCAGGCAGGGCAATATATCAATATTGTTTTTGAAATCGATGGGATTAGGACTACTAGGCCTTATAGCATTTCTAGTTCCCCTAAACAAAGAAGCTATTATGAAATAACAGTTGCAGAGATTAAAAATGGATTTGTCAGCGACTTTATCCTTAATAATATAAAAGTAGGTGATAAATTATTATCTTCTGCCCCAAGCGGACATTTTGTCTATAATGGTGCCTTCCATAAAAATAAATCTCTTTTCTTAGCAGGAGGGTCTTCAATCACCCCATTTATGTCGATGATTAGAGATATCCTACTAAGCAAAGAAGATAGGGATGTAGTTCTTCTTTATGGATCTAGAAATCTAGATACTGCGATATATCATGAAGAATTAAGCGATCTAGCTTCTAGATTTAGCAATTTCAAATACCAGCTTGTATTAAGTGAAGCTCCTAGTGACTATAAAGGAGAGAAAGGCTTCCTAGATGAAAGGATAATAAAAAAATATGCTCCTGATTATTTATCTAGGACTGCTTATATTTCTTGGCCAAACGTCATGCATAAGTTCTGCAAGGATACTTTATTGAAGATGGGAATGAAAAACAAAGACATCAGGGATGAAGTATTCGGGACGATTAATGATGTAACTAAAGAAGAAGGCTGGCCAAAATCCATCAAGGGTGATGAAATATTTAAGATTAAAGTAGGGGATAAGATTATAGATGCTAAATCTAGCGAATCTATCTTAATTGCCTTAGAAAGAAATAACATCAGGGTCAATGTATGCTGTAGAAGTGGCGAATGTAGCCTTTGTAGGGTTAAGCTAGTTTCTGGGAACGTATATCTAGCAAACGGGATGCTACTTAGGAAAGCCGATGAGAA
>URTN01000113.1 GCA_900550795.1 uncultured Mollicutes bacterium | reverse complement strand
CTTTTCTGGCACAGGGGAAATGGGATATGACCTTTGCCCATGCGTTGACTACTTTTTTCATGTGTCTTGGTGGCGGAGCCATTGGTGGGATGCTGTCGTAAAAGCTTACAAAAAAATGCTTTGAAAATCGATGATTTTATGCTATACTAGGCGAAGAATAGAATACATAAAGGAGGATATATCATGGAACATATCAAGACATTAAATACAAAGAACCTTCAGAACACGGTTAAGAAGGGTGGATGTGGCGAATGTCAGACATCCTGTCAGTCTGCTTGCAAGACTTCCTGTACAGTAGGAAACCAGAGCTGCGAGCATAAATAAGAAGCAGCCGTTGAATGAGTGGAAAGCAGCGGGAAATCCGCTGCTTCACTTGTTTTATCTGAAAGTAACAGGTATCCAGCAAAACGCGCCGGAGGGCGCGTTTTGTCGGGTTATAAAAGAATTTTAGAAAGGATTGCGGGAAGATGAGTCTGATTCACCGTTATCAAAGTAATGGATATAATATTGTGCTGGATATCAACAGCGGCTGTATCCACCTAGTAGATGAAGTAACCTATGAGGTGCTGCCGTATCTTGAAGAAGGCATGGAAGTGGCTGCCATTGCTGAGAAGCTTGGCGACCGTTTTAAGAAAGAGGATGTGGAAACCTCTGTAACTGAATGTAAGAAGCTTCAGGAACAGGGAATGCTTTTTACAAAAGATATTTATGAGAATATCATTGATGAATTTACCAAAAACCGCCAGACCGTTGTAAAGGCTCTTTGCCTTCATATTGCTCATGACTGTAATCTGGCATGCAGATATTGTTTTGCAGAAGAAGGAGAGTATCACGGAAGACGTGCGCTGATGTCTTTTGAGGTAGGAAAAAAAGCGTTGGATTTCCTGATCGCTAATTCCGGCTCCAGAAAGAATCTGGAAGTGGATTTCTTTGGCGGCGAGCCTCTTATGAACTGGCAGGTTGTAAAGGATCTTGTGAAATACGGAAGAGAACAGGAGAAACTTCATAACAAAAAATTCCGCTTCACATTGACAACCAACGGCGTTCTTTTAAATGATGAGGTGATGGAATTCTGCAATAAGGAAATGGGAAATGTTGTCTTAAGCGTGGACGGTAGAAAAGAAGTTCATGACTACATGCGCCCGTTCCGTAAGGGTGCAGGAAGCTATGATCTGATCATGCCGAAATTTGAGAAATTTGCGGAATCCAGAAATCAGGACAAGTATTATGTAAGAGGAACCTTTACTCATCATAATCTTGATTTCTCTCAGGATGTTCTGCATCTGGCAGATCTTGGCTTCAAGCAGATTTCTGTTGAGCCGGTCGTGGCAGCAGATACAGAAGAGTATGCGATCCGTGAGGAGGATATCCCACAGATCCTGGAACAGTATGATATTCTTGCAAAAGAAATGATCAAAAGAGAAAATATCAAGAGATTTAAAGTAGATTCTCACAAATCTATACGTGCTTTTGATTTATCAAGTTATGAACTCAATTGCCTTATTGGTGATTATATTTTAAGAAATGTTCCCGAATCAAAAGTAGATTTGCATACCCCAGAAGGCAAATTGAAAATATTAATCAATGATAATGAAGCCTATTTATCTCTTCATGATTATCCAGGGCTAGGAGGATATCCATTAGGAATGAATGGCAAGGTTACTTTGCTTCTTTCTGGCGGGATCGATTCTCCTGTCGCGGCGTTTTCTTTAATTAGAAGAGGGATAAAAATTGAATGTCTACATTTTGCTTCTCCTCCATATACATCGGCATCAGTTATTGATAAATTGCAAGATATCCTAAAGGAATTAAATGAATTCCAAATGGATATAAAACTCCAGATAGTTCCTTTTACAAAGCTTCAGGAAGAAATTTATAAATATGTAGCTGAACCTTATTGCATTACCATCATGAGAAGAATGATGATGCGTATTGGAACTGAAGTTGCTAAACGCAATAATGCCTTGGCAGTCGCGACTGGTGAATCTATTGGCCAAGTTGCCTCTCAAACTTTAGAATCTATTCAAGTCATTAATGAAGTTACTAATTTCCCAATCTTACGTCCATTAGCCACGATGGATAAACTCTCAATTATTGATACATCAAAGAAAATCAATACTTATGAAATATCCATTAGGCCTTATGAAGATTGTTGCACGATATTCAAGCCAAAACGTCCAAAGACAAAGCCAAGGCTAGATGAATGTCTAAAATATGAAGAGAAATTCGACTACAAGAGTTTAATCCAAGAGGCAGTCGATAATCTCGAGACTATTTATATATCAACCAAGGATTAAATATATGTTTAAATTTATTTACCAAGGAGAAAGAAGCTTATTCAAACAAAATGATTTAGAAGTTCCTTCTTCTTATTTTCATGATGGAGAATCTCCTTTAAAAGAAGGGACAAATATAACTGTTTTAGATTCTACATTTTCTTATAAATACCCTTTGTGGTATGGAAAAAATATCAATATCTATAACTCTTATTTTATATTAGATGCACATGCTTGTTTTTGGTATGGTTCTGATTATTATTTTAGCAAGGTCTATATAGGTGCGAATAAGAACTTTAGACGATTAGAAAATGTCAATGTTAAAGATTCAATCTTATTAAATTCGACTGAGTCTTTTTGGTATTGTAAAAATGTCAATATAAAGAACAGCGTCCTTGAAGGAGACTACTTATTTTTAGGTTCAGAAGAAATCGTTTTGGAGAACTGCTTGATAAAGGGGAATTATCCTTTTGACAGTGCAAAAAACATCATCCTTGTCAATTGCTTTCTAAATAGCAAAGACGCTTTTTGGAACTGTAAAAATGTTATGGTTATTTCTTCTTCTATATACGGAGAATATATTGGTTGGAATTCCTCTTATTTAAGGTTTCTTGACTCTAAGATCAAGTCTCACCAAGGATTCTGCTATATAGATAATCTAGTTATAAATGACTGCGATATTTATGGAGGAGATTTGATGTTTGAATATTGTTCAAATATCTTTGCTAAAGTTACTTCTAGAATATCTTCGGTTAAGAATCCAATTTCAGGATATATCGAATCCAAGGGCATGGTCGAATTAGTTCAAGACGATGAATCTATAGATACAAAGCAGGTTAAATATGAGCAAATTTGATTTTGATTCCCATCCAAATAAATATGGTTTGGATTATGCAAAATATGATGTAAAGCCAAATGAAATTCCTCTTTCTATCGCGGATATGGATTTCTATGTGGCTCCTAAAATCAAGGAAGCATTACTAAAAAGAGTTGAACTAGGCAGCTATGGATATGTTTATCCAAAAGAAGACCTATTTAATGCCTATAATGAATATTATCTAAAGATGTATAACTTTGATATAAAAGAGGCTAGAAAAGCCTTTTCTTTAGGTGTTTTGCCCTCTTTATCTAGTCTAATTAAATCTTTTTCTAATAAAGGGGATTTTATTTCAACATTAACTCCAGCCTATAATTGTTTCTTTAATGAAATTAGAAATAACGATAGGAATATCTTTAAGATTCCTCTTATTTATAAAGATAGCAAATATAGTCTGGATCTAGATTTGGTAGAAGAAGCGTTTAAGAAATCAAAGATATTTATTCTTTGCTCCCCTCATAATCCGACTGGATATATTTTCTCTAAAGATGAATTGATAACTATAGCTAGGCTAGCTAGGAAATATGGAGTCTTAGTTATTTCTGATGAAATACATTCTCCTTTAATAAAAGATAAGAGTCTATTTACTCCGTTCCTATTTAGTTGCAAGGAAGCCAAAGAAGTGGGAATAGTTTTATTTTCTCCTACAAAAGGATGGAATATTGCAGGTATCCAAACTAGTCTGGTCTATTCATTTAATGAAGCCTATATGGATAAAGTTGATTTTGGACTTAATAGAGATGATGTAGGGGAGAGTAATTTCTTCTCTAGTTCGGCTGCAATCGCTGCTTTAAATTCATTAGATTGGTTAGAAGAAGTGAACGAATATATTTCCAATAATCGTTTATTTTTATCTTCTTACATACATTCATAT
>URTN01000112.1 GCA_900550795.1 uncultured Mollicutes bacterium | reverse complement strand
TTTATAGACACTAGAACGCTTTACCAAATTAAACGATTGGAAAATCATCCCTATATGACGTCTTATTTCCCTTAATTCCTTGCCTTTGGCTTTGGATATGTCTTTGTTATCGACATAAAGTTCACCCTCACTAATTGGATGCATCTTGTTTATTGTCCTAATAAGGGTAGACTTACCAGCCCCAGAAAGGCCGATAATGCAGACAAATTCGCCATCTTTTATAGTAAGGTTTATATTTTTTAAGGCAGTGAATCCGTTTGGATAGGTTTTGGTAACGTTTTTAAATTCAATCATTGTTTTTTCTCCGTCTATATCTAGGAAAAGGGGGAGCCAACTAGCTCCCCCAGTAGAGGATTAATTTAAATTAGATAAGGTTATGATCGACACAATATTGATAGAAGGATCTTTCACCATCGAAATCAGAATCTTTTGCATCGGTATAACCAGTATGAGAATAAAGATTATATAGATAATAGGCACCAGTTCCTTCTTTATTCTTATCGCCATCTTTGGATAATTCCTTGAAGGCATGGACAACTGCGTCTTTCTTTTCTTTTGATAAGTTACTTCTAGCAGAGATGGTATCGTTATAGATTCCATCGGTGATAGCGATTACCTTATAATCGGTGAATAATTTCTTATCTTGATAATGGGCGGAATCGGATTTGGAATAGAAGTTAGAATATCTAACATCGGTATATCCCCAGAATCCAGCAACTTCGCCATTCATCATGGCTTCGCAAGCGGCGGAATAACCGGATTTGCCATAATCAATACCCTTGATTTGCTTTGTAGGATCGGTGATATTGTCAACCATGGACATACCATGGTCAGCAAGATATTTTAAAGGACGTAAATATCCAGCGCCGGAAGTATTCCCCATACGGCCAACAGTTTTGCCAGCCATATCAAGAATATCAATCTTGCCATCTTTATTAGCATCGACATAGTCTTCATTTCTAACGACTAATTGGGAAGTATACCAGTTGACTTGTTCGGTGGATTGTTGTCCAAGGTATTCATAGCCTTCGACTTCGCCATTCATAGCCTTGATTTGGTCGGCTTCGGTTTTATAGTCTTTTTGAACTTGGTATCCATCACGGACGGAAGTAACTAAAACTTCGACTTTTCCTGGATTTTTTAGGGTAACTTCGGCATAGCCAGAAGCAGTAAGGAATCCGATATCGATTTGATCAGCTAACAAAGCAGTTGTAGTTGCAGCATAATCGGTACCAGTAGTAATGGAGAACTTGTAATTTGGTTCGATCTTTTCAAGAAGAGGAGCCATCTTTTTGGCTAAAGTAGCTAATTTTTCTGGGGAATTGGAAGGAACGAATTGGATTTTGATTGTTTCCTTTTCATCACCAGGTTCGGTTGAATTGTTGCCACAAGATGCAGCGATAGCGGCTACACTAAGGAGTCCCGCCGAGTAGGAAGAATTTATTGACTTTCTTCATGTCATATCCTTTCAGGCCTATAAGCCGAAGTTATACTAGATTTGGTTTAAGGTTGAATTTAATTCCTCTTGCCAATTCCAATCTAACTATCTCTACAATGTAAACTATTCGGCCGTAAAGAAAAGAACTATTTTTTTGAAAGCGCTATCATATAGAAAAAGATACGCTTCTTATTTGTCTTAAAGTATAATTAAATTTCTAAAAGCTTCGATAAATACGGAACTTTTCTTTTTTGTAATATCCTATTTTACTCTAATAAAAGCCATCTTACTAGACAGGAAAATTTTTTTCTAGCAGCACACCAAATCGGTGATGGAAAATGTAGATTCCATCGGATTAAATCCTGAATATCCAAGCTTTTTTCTTCTATTAATCCAACATTTGTTTGAATTTCTTGCCTAATTTGCCCATGAAACACTGAGTTTTCCCATTTTTCTGGTACTTGCCTTCTGATTATGACTGCATCCGAAATGAGTAGATTCCTAATCGTTACTACAGGGTTTTGCGAACAAGTTGTCATAACAATAAATTATATTACAAAAGGGGTTGCTTTCTTTATCACCAATTTGGTGTGCTGCTAGAATTATTTTTAGTCAAGGCAAGTGCTTATAAGTCTTTTAAGAGTTTTGCATTATTCATTTTTTAATAACATTTTAAAAAATTCCAAGCACCCCTCTAACAAAAAAGCCCCTCACTTAGGAAGGGCGAAACATCTAGATAATATTATTCAACGTGGCCATCGCCATCATTGAAATAAAGTATTCCAAGGCAATGAGGGCCGCAATGGCAAGAAATAGTAGCACCTGCAGTTGTAGGAATTATTTCCTTGAATCCTTCTTTTTCTAGTCTTTCTCTAACTGTGGCAACAACTTCTTCTGGAGCGGTCGAATAAGTAATAAATACACGGCTATGGTCAGGATTATTATATTTAGCTAATGTATCTTCAACATAACCCATGACGGCCTTGAGCATGTTGCCTCTATATTTGCCCCCCACTCCCATCTTTCCATCGTTAACATAGATGGCAGGCTTGATTTTTAATATATTGGCACCAAGCATCTTTAAATAGGAGCATCTTCCACCCTTATATAGATAATTAACTGATTCAAGGGAGAAAGAAGCTTGGTCGAATGGGATTCTTTCTTTTAATAAATTAACTATTTCTTCTGGGGTATGGTTATTTTTAGCAAGAATAGAAGCGTAGATAGCTTGAAGGGCAATACCAGTAGAAAGAGACCTAGTATCGATAACATCGACCTTATTATCTAATTTAGCAGCGGCATTTCTAGCATTAAGGCAAGCACAAGATATTTCACTAGATAAACAGAAATGGATTACATGGTCATATTCTTTTAAAAGGGATGCGAAATGTTCACTGTATTGATATTCATTAACCGCGGCTGTATGAGGTAAAGTGCCGGTTTTCTCTGTATATTCATAAAGATCTTCAGGCTTAACCTCGCCATCTAATCCTTGTTTTTCACCCATAACCAAAGTAAATGGGAGGGTATGGATATCATATTTGGCTAGAAGTTCTTTTGGCAAATCGATTGTAGATTCGGCCGATATAGCAATTTTCATAATTAATTGTTCTCCTTTAAAGGCTTAATAAGTTTCTTCTTTTTGCATTTAGCCCATTTATTATAAATCCTAAAATAATATTCTCGCCACAATTTAGATACATTATCCTTGCAGTAATATGATGATATCTTCTCACTTTTATTAACTGCATCTTTATAAAAAGAACTATCAGTTGCAAGCTTTTTTATTACATTAGAGAAGGAAGTAACATCATTACCTACTAGATAATCATTAAATAAAATGTCTTTATATAAATCTAAATCCCTGAGTAAGAATGGGGTTTTTGTAGAGGCGGCTTCTAATATGGACATTGGAAATAATTCATTATAAGAAGGCATGAATAATAAATCCGCCATATTGAATATCTCATTCATTTGTTTCCTTGGGATGATACCTAGGAATCTAACATTGCTAGGAGGATTATCCATGACTTTTTTAAGTTCTTCATATCCATCCGTTAGTTTTCCAAAGCTAAATCCACCAGCCCAGACAAACATCTTGTCAGGGTTATCTTTTGCAACTTCAACAAAATCTAGCACCCCTTTTCTAGTCTGTACTTGCCCTACTCCAATCGTAACGAATTTATCCTTATCTATATTATATTTATCCCTAATCTTATCCTTTTCTTCTTTTGAAAGAGGATGGAACTGGGTTGGGGAAACATAATTTGGAATGTAGGTTATATTTTCTTCTTTCATCCCAAGTTCTACTAAAGGTTTAATAAAAATTGGGTTAACTACAACGATTTCATCAGCTTTTTTATAAGTGGCGATGACATATTTCTTAAATATATTGAAAGCGAATTTAGGTAAATGAATAGATCCATCTAAAGTAGTTGGCAAGAAATGGACATAGATGACATTTACATGATGTTTGTTCATCCTTATATAGAATTTAGGATTAACTGTATGCACATGGTAAATATCAGCCTTTCCTTTGTCTTTTTTCTCTAGGACTGTAAATACATCCTTATTTTCATTTACTAGGCTTACTTGT
>URTN01000111.1 GCA_900550795.1 uncultured Mollicutes bacterium | reverse complement strand
TCTTATAAAGGAAAGCTATCCAACGAAGAAGACTTAAAAGCTTTCTTAAGGCTAGAAAAGAAATCTAATTTGGATTTCGTTAGACTTTATTTCTATGCCGAGATGGCTTCTGACCTAGATAAAACTAATGTCAAAAACGCATCAAATCTTGCAAAGGCTCAACTAGCTATGAATGATTTAGCCGCGGCAACTAGCTTTGAATCGCCCGAATTATTATCTTTAGGAAGAGAAAAACTTGAAAACTTTGTTAAAGAAAACAAAGAATTTGAAGAATATTCATTTAGCTTTAGAAAACTATTTGACCAAAGCGAATATGTTTTAAGTAAAGAAAAAGAGGAATTATTATCTTCTTTCAATGCGATTAGAGGAATTGGCGGAACTTTATATAGCCAATTAACTGTTGCTGATAGAAAAAATAGCACTGCAAAACTTAAAAACGGAGAAGAAGTCGAAGTCACCATGTCTAATTGGTCTTCTTTGATTGAAAAATCAGCCTGCGAAGAAGATAGACAAGCTATATTCGAGGCTTTATACAAGTTCTACTTTCAACACAAGAATACTTATGGAGAGATATATAACTTAGTCCTCCAAGACCAATTAGCAGATGTCAAATCTAGAGGTTATAAATCAATATTAGCCTCACATCTTACTAATTCTAGAATCCCAGAAGATGTATTCATGAATTTAGTAAACGTCGTTTCTTCTAACACTGCCCCACTTAAGAAGTATTATGAATTAAGAAGGAAAGCCCTAGGATTAACTAAGCATCGTTCATACGACAGATTCCTTCAATTAGCTACTAGCGATAAGAAATATAGCTATGAAGAAGGAAAGGAACTCTTCTTCAAATCAATCGAACACTTCCCAGCTGATTTCCAAGAAAAAGCTCACGAGGTATTAAAAGATGGCTTTGTTGATGTAAATCCAAAACTTGGAAAAAGAAGCGGAGCCTATTCTAATGGAGGATATGACTTCCATCCATTCATTCTCCTTAACTGGAATGGTGATTTAGGTGATTGTTTTACCTTGGCCCACGAATCTGGTCACTCCATCCATACTCTTTATAGCGAAGAGGCTCAGCCAACATTAAAGCAAGACTACACTATTTTCGTTGCTGAAATTGCTTCTACTTTCAACGAACATAACTTATTGGATTATCTCCTAAAAGATCCTTCCTTAAGTAAAGAAGACAAGATTTATCTATTACAAAAATCTATTGATGAAATCGCTTCTACCTTCTATAGGCAAACCCTATTCGGACAATTTGAATACGAGATTGCTTCTTTAGCAGAAAAAGGCGAACCAATCAATTACGAAGTCTTATGCGCCAAGATGGAAGAGTTATATTCGCTCTACTATGGAATCGACATCAAAGAAGAAAAATATAAAAATCTTGTTTGGGCCTATATCCCACACCTCTTCTACACTCCTTTCTATGTCTACCAATACGCAACTAGTTTCACCTCTTCAATGTTGATTTATCAAAGAGTTAAAAATAACGAACCAAATGCCTTCAATAATTACATTAACTTATTAAAGTCTGGCGGAAGCGAATATCCAGTCGAACAAGTTAAAGAAGCTAATGTAGATTTAACTAAGAAAGAGCCATATCTAGCCGTTGTCGATAGAATGAATGAATTAGTCGATAAATTAGAAGAACTCTTGAAATAAGTCACTTATGACCTATTGACCGCGTTGAAATATACGCGGTTTTTATTTGGCTAAAAGAAAAGGTTAGACACACAGCCTAACCAATTACTTTATTTCGTTATTTGTAGGGTCTAATTCAGCAGGAATGATTTCTGGATTCTCGACAATCAAATCATCTTTCTTGCTGGCCTTTTCATTCCTTTTCTTTTCTTTTTCAGCCTCTTTTAGAGCCTTCTTTTCGGCTTTTTTCGCAGCCTTAAGTTCTTTTTTGCTTAAGGTCGGAGGAGTCATTTCAACTGCTTCATCTTTCTTTGAATTAGAATCATTTATAATTTCAACTTTAGCTTCGCTAGAAGTAGCCACTGGAGAAATAGAAGGTGAGGACATGCCATTTTGCTTATCAATTAATATCTTTCTTTCCTGACGCAAAGCAAGATAGGATGAAGAAGAATATAAAGCATCAAGTTCCTTACCTCTTATGATGCGTGCGCGGTCTAATATATCTCTTTTCATTACTTCATAGGCATCTGGAGTGATTGGTTCAGTATTATTTACATCAAACTCAAATTCAAATAATAGAAGAAGGATTTCAGAATACTTTTTCTTTTTATAGAGCTTATTGAATTTCTTGACCACATATTTCTTCTCGACCTTTGTGGTTTGTCTATTTTTTACTAACTTAAGTCTTTTATATATGGCTTTATATTTTTTAGGAGTTAGGTAGTTATCAAAATAGCAAAGCAAAAGAGCAAAGGCGGAAACGCCAAGACAGGCATAAAAACCTATATCGAAAACCATCTTAGAAATCTCGCCCAATTGAGCAGGTGCATTTTCCTTTAATAGCCACTCTCCAAAAACGTTATAAGCAAATGAAAGCGAGAAAGCTAATAAGCAAATAACTATAAGAGTGTTAACAAGGTGATAGAACCACTTTCTAAGCGACAAAGAAATTGTCAAAAATCCAGTAAGCAAAGTTGTCAATATTAAAAGCAAAGGACAACCATAAACAGCAATAAAATCAGCCATGGAAATTGGAGCTTCTAACCACGGCATAGTGAACTCCCCGATGTTGATCTTTTCTAGAAGGCTAGGAATGCCAGGCAATATAAATTTGGCAAAAACGGTAGCCAATAAGAAAATAGTGAAAATAATAGCCCAAGGAATAAATATTTTTCTAGGCCTACTTGGATAAGCCTTTTCTAATAGTGCTTCATCAATCATAGACAAATATTAATCATTTAATAAAGCAATTTAAACACAAACTAAAAAAGTGTCTAGTTTTTAAAGCCTAAAAAATAACAATATCTTTCTATCTATAAGGAAAATAAAGAATGAAAATAGGTTGAAATAAAGAATAACTTTAGATTCGTTTCAGTTTCGCGTACAGCCGTACTGCCTAACAGAAATATAGAAAGACAAGTTAATTTTTTATTCGAATTTAACGTTATTATTGAAATCGTACAGCCGTAAAGATATACACATTCTTGATAAATATTACTTTAGAATTTAAAATATTAGGCATGGAAAATATTGAAAGCATTTCTTCTTTAATCAATTCGACGACTCTACCTATAGAATTCAAATATCACATCAGTGAGAAAGGGGTAGAAAACATTGTAAAAGCTATTGGCTACCTTTCAAACGGAAATGGAGGATACATTGTTCTAGGTGGTGAGAACAAAACAAAACTCAACGGAATAGATAGACTTGAATCCAATAAAATCATTGACTCGATTCAAACCCAAATTAAGCTTCGTTTAACTCCAGTTCCCACGATTAACATTAAAGAAGAAATGGTTAACGGAAGGCCTGACAAAGTAATAACGTTAATTCAAATCATACCTTCTAAATCAATTACTTTATATGTTGATGGAAGCAACAAAACTTCGATTTTAACAAAGAAAAATCTAATTTATTATCCAATGTCCAAAGCAGAACTTTCGATGTATCTAAAGCAAAGATCATCTAAATACTTTGACAATGAATTAACATCTATCAAATACAATGATTTGTTATTTACTGAACTAAGTAAAAAATGGGCAAATAAGGAGATTAGTTTCTCAAAAGAAACAGCCTCTGAGATGTCTTTACTAGGATCAAATGACGAGCTAACTTATGGCCTTTATTTCTTTTCAAACGATTCTAGTTATCCTTCCTTAAAGGCTGTTGGACATATTTATTCAGGGGAAGAGACTAGAGATGACGAATTGTTATCGATGGCAAAAAACAAAGGAAACATCATATCTTTATATGATTTTTGCTACTCTTTTATCGATAGTTACGTTCAATTAGATAGCCCGTCTTG
Organism: uncultured Mollicutes bacterium; assembly: GCA_900550795.1. GTDB lineage: Bacteria > Bacillota_I > Bacilli_A > RFN20 > CAG-826 > Alloenteromonas. Next base: position 83 of record URTN01000111.1, on the reverse strand, counting down.
CCCATATAAAAAAGACGCCATAATAAACGCCATTTTGCTAACTTTAGCCAAAAGAAATTACCTTGATGAAGAAAATATAATCA
>URTN01000110.1 GCA_900550795.1 uncultured Mollicutes bacterium | reverse complement strand
CCAATATAGATTCTTTTCTAATCTTAGCATCTCTTAAAGAATGGTTTTTCTTAGATAAAGCATTATAGGCATCGTCTTTTTTAGGCTGGATACCTTTTTTAAGCAAGTCATCATACATTAAATCAAGATCGGAAGAGGTTTGATTGTATGAAGTGACTAAAACATTGACTTCTTTTTCTAACGATGCAATCTTGTCATTAAAATAATATTTGCCTTCAATTTTATTGATTTTGGCATCAATCTTATTGATCTTAGATAATAAAGCAAGTCTCTTCTTATGGAATTCTTTCCTATATTCGATAGTCCTTATATATACATATTTATAATAACGTTTATCGATAATTCTTTCTTTTTCGCTTAAAGAAGTATCCTTATCCGCTACTTCTTCCATAGCTTTTAAGACAGGGAGATATCTATATTTAAGTTCTTTATTAGATACGCTATAGAACTCACTAGAAGTGATATCTTCATCGATTTGGTCTGAATATGGCTTAGAAGTATTCGCCCTTCTTGCAAAATCCTCAAAATGGGCAATTCTATAATTTTTATAACCTGAATCAATTGATTTCTTCCAGATGACAAAGAACAAGAAAATCGATAATATCCATAAAATGGCGTAAACAAGAATTAAAACCGAATTGGAAGCTGGTACATGTTCGCAAAGTTCATCTCCTAAATCAGGATCAAAGGTGCAGTTTCCTTCATAGGATTTCTTTACGTCGCCTAGTGAACCAAGCAGTCTAATGGAACCAACTCCACTAAAGAAAAACAAAAATAAATAGCCTATTTCAAAAACTAACATCAATAAGCCATTTACATATCTTCTATTAGCAATGTTACTTACACCAAAGAAAAGAAAGGATAGCCTTCCCCAAATGTCATTAAATACGAATTTGTGATAAAGATCTTTGAATATCTTTCCAATCCCTAATATTCCCTTATAAATTCCAAGTCCGACGACTTTGAAAAAGTTAAATAAGGATTTAAAGACATCGATTATAAAACTAAAAACAAAGGCGAAAATTGCCTTAAAGAACTTTCCAATAGTAGATAGGATCCACATATAAGCTGGGAGTTTATCAACCTTTTTTGATAGGTTTGATTCTTCGCTTAACTCAAGTCCTACACTAGAATCTTGCTCTTCCATATGATTATTCTCCTTAATAATCCTTTCACCATCGCCCTCTTCCAAAGTAATGGTGAAGAGACTAAACACTAAAGAGGGTGAGGTTGTTCACCCCACCCTTTAGTTAATTTAAATTTATTATGCTACTTGACGTAGTGGATTGAGTTGGTCTGTAAGGAATTGCTTCCATTCAGCTTCAGAGGTAAGTGGGGTTGTTGTTTTATCAGCAGTTACGTAACCCTTCATCATAACATCGCCAATGGCTTTACCAACATCCCAATATCTACCTTCGACAGCTCTAGATTGAATAGCAGAATACTTAGCTTGTTCAATAAAGGCTGGTCCGCCGATAGTTTGAGCTTCGGTATAGGCTGGATCTTGCAAGGCTTCCTTGTTGCATGGGAAGGAAGTTCTTAATTGATAACGGACGATTTGGGCTTCTTTTGTAGTTAGAAGTTTGGCTAATTTATGAGCAGTCTTTTGTTCTTCAGTCTTAGCGAAAGCATTAACGCCATATAGCTTGGTTCCAGAGAATGAACCTAATTGATGTCCATCAAGAGTTGGAAGCTTGCAGGCCTTTAACTGGCCAAGTTTGGCATCCAAGGACTTTTCGTTCCAGGTACCAGTGACAACAGCAGCTAATTCGCCATTAGTTGCGGTAGTTCCGATAACAGCATCATCACCATTCAAGAAGGTATTCTTCTTTCCTTCGACTTTAGATTCAGCGTTATATTGGACAAATAGATCAGAAGCGGCTTTTGCCATCTTAGCACCAGCATCGCTATCCCAGGTGACATTATATTTTACGCCATTGGTTCCATCTTCTTTCTTGACGGTTTCATACTTTAAGGAATCTGTTCCGCAGACGCCTTGAGCAAGGAAGAATGAAGCGGCATACCAACCATCTGGAACATTCATGTAAACCTTTTTGCCTTTTTCGGCAGCCTTGGCCAATAGTCCTTCAAAGGTCTTGACATCTTCATCACCTAAAACTTTTCCATCATAATAGACGAAGTATCCGTTATCGGTAGAGATAGGATAGGCATAGGTACCCTTTACGCCATCAACAGTATATGAAGCAGATTCGATAGAGTTTTCAGTATCGTAAGCAGTGACGGCTTCAAGATTCTTTCCGCCTAATTTTCTAACAACGTTCTTATTAACTAGATTTCCAAGATGGTCATCAGCAAAAGCAAATAAAGAAGCATAGTTAGTGACGGTTGGGTCAGTAGCTAGAGTAGTTCCACCATCAGCTTCAGAGCAGACATTGAAAGAATATTTGATTATATCGTTTGGATTTTCTTGATTATGCTTATCAACAATAGCCTTAACGACTTGTTCTTCTTCAGCTGGTCCCCAAACAACAATTTTGGCGTTTTCAGTAACGGTAGTCCCAGAGTTATTACCGCCACCGCAGCTAGCAACAGTAAACATAGCAGCTGCTAATACAAATAATGATTTTTTCATGTTAAATTAACTCTCCTAATAAATTAAGCATGTAGCTTAATAGCCATACTTCCTGCATATGTGGCAGTATCAGAAACCCATAATGGATGGTAGAAGAAATCATAGGTTCCGGCAACTTTTACCTTGCAGTTTCCGCCTGCGTCTTCAATGTTTGCATAAGCAGGTGATTTGCTATCCATTCCAGAATAGCCGAACTCTCCACCCCAGTTGTCGTTGAAGACAAATTTGAATTGATCGTCAACGGCCAAAGTAATGTTTTCGAGTTTCCATTCAGTCTTGTTAACTCTAGAAAAGTGAAGTTCAGCAATGTCTTTGCATTCAGTTGGCTTCCAGTCATGTCCTTGTGTAAAGGCACCAGCACCAGTGATTGCAAGATTGTACATGGTTTCTTCAATTTCGGATGTTACTTGAGGATAATCTTCTTCGTCTTCAGTTTCAGCTGGAGTTGAAGTTGGTTCACCACAAGCAAGTAGGCCCAAGGACATTAAGCAGAGTAGTCCGCAGCCGATTTTTTTGTTAATCATTAATTACTTACTCCTTTCCAAAAATTAGTTTGGTGAAAGGGCTTTCAATAGATGAATTTCGCTAAACACTAGTCGAGCAAACACGCCCAAATCAACCTAGTAACTTTTGATCAACATGCGAATATTTTAATAACATATTTAATTATTGTAAAGGCTTACATTATTGAAATTTTGCAAAATTTACATTTTTCCAATCATTAATTTTGCAATAGAGCCAAAAGTCCCATTCTATCGAATGTTTTTTTATTTCGGTAAATAGATAAAAATTTAAAAATGTTGCTAAAAGTTGCTTAAAATTTTAAATTCTTGCCTATTTTAATCTTTGCAATCCATTTAATTTGACCGAAAATCACTAGCATACATACGCACGCGCGTTCTATATATATGTATATAAGATCCAGGTAAAATAAAAAGCCTCCCGAAGGAGACCTAAACATCTAAACTAAATTAGTTAGCAGCTTCGACTGGATAGACAGAAACTTTCTTTCCAGAGCGTCCAACACGTTCGAATTTGACAATGCCAGAGACAGTGGTAAACAAGGTATCGTCTCCACCCATCTTAACATTGGTTCCAGCGTGCATCTTGGTTCCTCTTTGACGGTATAGAATTGAACCAGCGGTAACGAATTCTCCATCAGAGGCCTTGGCGCCTAATCTACGTCCAGCAGAATCACGGCCGTTCTTAGTTGAACCAACACCCTTCTTGGAAGCGAAGAGTTGAAGATCAAGAATGAATTTCATAAGTTTACTTCCTTTCTTTGATTGAGATGTACCCTTTGTAGGATACTTCTATAGTTTTAAGTTGCAATATCATGATTTCTAGAACCGTTAAGTCATGTTCACTTGGCTTATCGATAACTTCTACCGATACATCACCAGGTTCCACTTCTATTTCAAATTTGGAATCATCTTCGATAGCATTAAGGGCACCAATGGTAACAGCAGATACA
>URTN01000109.1 GCA_900550795.1 uncultured Mollicutes bacterium | reverse complement strand
TCATCAAAATAACCTGATTTTTCTAGCCCATATGTAGTAACTAATGTTGGGATAATGGTCTTCTTCCCTTTGCTATAACTTTTAAGAGATTCTACTTTATTCATTAAATTCAAGTGGTAATCTTTATCCACTTTAAATTCTTTATTATAGAATTTCATCTCACATAGATTGATAACTCCGTCCTTGCGTTCGATTACTAAATCTATTTGCGAGCCTTTTCTATTTTCGTTTCCTTTGTCACACCAAGAAAATTGCATTGTGTTTATCGCTCTTATGCCTAAAACGCTCTTTAAAGTTGGGAAATGATATAGGCAGAGGTTTTCAAAAGAATGGCCGGTCCAAGAAGTTTCACCAAAATCATAGAAAACATTCTTGTTTAATGAAGTTTGGTTATGGACAAATTTAAGGTAGAACAAACAAAACGGATCTATAACCTTATAATGTTTTTTGTTTTTGCTAGCCATATATGGCACATATTCAATAATGAAGTCGCTTTGGACTAAGGCTTTTAAACAGTTACCAATTAACTCTCCATCTGATATGCCAAGCTGTTCTAATAATTCTTTTCTAGTGTAGCCCTGGCCACGTTTTGCTAAGGCCATTACCATCTTTTTTGCTAATTTGTTGTTATCGAAAGTCGAATTAAATAGATTATCAAACTCAAGTCCTAGTTTGGCATCTTTTTGAAAGAACCAATTATCAATGTTCTCTTCTATTGAAGAATCCCCGTTATAGTAATTTAGATAGTAGGGGATACCGCCTAATATCATGTCTATAAGCGCTATGTTATATTCAGATGTCCTTATTCCTTTGTTAATTAGGAAGTCCCTTGTTTCTTTTAGGGTAAAAGGAGACAAACGGATGCTATAGGTTAAACGTCCATATAGACCTCCATGGGCGTTTATTAGATGATTCATAATCCATGAAGTGGCAGAACCGCAAACAATTACCATTAAGTCTTGTTGTTTGCATCCATAGTTATTCCAAAACCACCCAAAAGCAGGAATGAAATTAGAACGTGGCGTGTCTAGCCAAGGAAGTTCATCAATAAAGACAATTCGCCTTTGTCCATTCTTTTTACTCTCCAAGAATTCAATTAACAAAGTAAAGGCTTCTATCCAGGTCTTTGGCTTTCTTTTTGCTTGCATGCCCTGTGAAAGAAGGGAGCCATAAAAAGCATCCAATTGAGAATTTAACTTTCTTGCATCGATCTTTTCTAATTCATCAGGAGACATTCCTGTGTGGGTAAAAGTGATTTTATCGGCAAAGTATGTGTCTATAAGGTATGTTTTTCCAACTCTTCTTCTGCCATAGATTGCAACTAATTCTGGTTTGTTGCTGTTATATAAGCGATTTAATTCTTTTGCTTCTTTTTCTCTACCAATTAATTCCATATCTAAAACCGCCTTCTAGTTAAATGGTATTCGCTTGTTAAAACCAAATCAACGTTTTTTGAGTGTCTCGGTTAAAAATTCAACTGAAAGTATCAAAAAACTATGTGAGTTAAGTGAGTTTTTTGAGTGTTTTGGTTAAAAATCCGACTGAAAGTATCAAAAAACTATTTTTGAAGTAGAAGTAAACTCCCCATAGAGTATAGTGACAAAATGGTGAGCCTCTTTTCTGTACAATTCATCTTTTATGTATGCTTTTTGGTTCTTTTTACTTTCTCTATATGTTTTGTTCATCTAAAATGAACAGGCTATGAAAAAATCACTTATTTCTTTTGTATTAATGTCGCTAGTAGGAATGACTCTAACTTCCTGTAATATATATTCCCCGTTTCTTAGTAAAAGTAATTCTAGCGAGGATAGTTCATATTCTCCATTTACCCGTCCTGAAACTAGCGATGCTTATTACAAGGTAGATCCCGCTTCTTTCCGTCCATATTCTCTTCAAGACATCAACAATAGCTACGGGACTGATGCAGTGCCTTCAACTGGGAATGTAAAATTATTAGTCCTCCCAATAGAATTTAGTGACTATGCCTTCTCTTCTTCTTTCCTTACTAATCTGAATACTGCTTTAGTCGGGAATAGAGACAATGGCTCTACTGGATATTGGGAATCTTTATCTTCTTATTATAAAAAATCTAGTTTTGGTAAATTGAATCTATCTTTTGAGATTGCTTCTATCTATAAGCCAAATATGACTGCTTATAATGCTTATAGCAAGTGGGGTTCAAGTTCTTCTAGTAGCGATAATGGAACTACTTTAATTGAAGCGGCATTATCTAAATATTCTTCATCCCATTCCACTAAGGAATTTGATTCTGATGGCAATGGCTATATCGATGGGGTAATCGCAGTATATTCTTGCCCAAATTACACAACAGGCAATCTTAATTTCCAGGATAAAACTGGTTATTATTGGGCCTATACTTTCTGGGCTGATAATGATCCAAATCCATTAAATCCGACTTTATCTAGCTATTTTTGGCTTTCCCAGGATTTTCTAGTCAATCAACATGGTGTCGATGCCCATACATTAATCCATGAATTTGGCCATATGATGGGATTAGATGATTATTACCCAGATGGAACTAGCTTTAACCCAACTGGTGGATTACTTATGATGGACGCTAATGTTCTTGATCACGATTCCTATTCAAAATCCATATTGGGATGGATGGATCCAATTGTAGTGGATGATGATTGCACGATTGATATTGGGCCAGCTAATTCAAGCGGGGATTGCATTATTGTCCCGACTTCTAAATTCAATGGTTCTGTCTATGATGAATATCTACTCATTGAACTTTATACACCTAATCTATTAAATGAACTTGATTCAAAAACTGCCTATAGTAGCGTGGGTAAGGGATATTCAATTCCTGGTATAAAGATTTATCATATCGATTCTAGGGTTATGGAGTTAACAGTAGATATAGGAGGCTCAGTCCAAACCGATTATTATGATAAACCAGTATTGAAACCAAACGGACGTACTTTCTATAAGATTGGGGCGACTAATTGCCAAAAGAAAGCTTCCTACGCGAATAAATCCTTTTCACTAATTCATTTACTTGAATCTAGTGGCATATTTACCTTTAAAAGAGGTGGATACGGGAATGATTTGACTTTATTTAGATCCCATAGTGTTTTTGATATTACAAAATTTAAATCGTTCTTCCCTAATGGAACAAAGTATAATAATGGGGAATACGTTAATGTTGAAATCGATATTAACGAAGTAAACTCCTCTAAAGCTAATTTAACCTTTAGATTCGTATAAGGATAATTATTGATGTCGAAAAAAAGAGATTCCTCAACTTTATTAGAAAATAGAAAAGCTCACTTTCTCTATTTTCTTTCTGATTTTTTAGTAGCGGGTTTAGTATTGACCGGGACTGAAATCAAGTCATTACGTGCTAGAAATGCTTCTTTAAGCGATTCTTATGTCTACTGCAAAAATGGGGAAGCTTTTATAGCAAATATGCATATCGCCCCTTATAAAGACGGGACTTCTTTTAATGTTGACCATCTTCGTGACCGTAAGCTGTTGCTTAATAAAAAAGAAATAAAAAAACTAGAAGCTAATCTTAAACAAGGCGGATATACCTGTGTTCCTACAAAGGTATTTTTATCTCATGGGTATGCGAAAATGGAAATAGCTCTTGCCAAAGGTAAGCAAGCTCATGATAAAAGAGATTCCATAAAAGAAAGAGATGACAAGCGTTATATCGATAAGATGAAAAAGCAAGGAGCTAGGGCCAAAGATGAATAATTTTGCTTCTTTTACTGATACCCCTTCATTACATTTAGAGAAAGCCTTAAAGAAAGCAGGGATTAATCCTGGCTGCTCTTTAATTAAAGTTACTGGTAGCAATGGCAAGTCTATTACTGGCTCTATTTTGTTATCTATTTATTCACATGCGGGTTATAAAGTAGGGGCCTTGTTACATCATTATCTAGATGATATGGACGATAATCTTCTTTTTAACAACAAAGTAATCCCAAATTCATTTATAGAATCTAGTATCAATAAATACCAAAAGATTATTTCTAAATATGATTTATCTAAATTCGAGGCCATGACCTTAATATTTTTAGCCTATCTAGAAGAAAATAAGGCCGATATCT
>URTN01000108.1 GCA_900550795.1 uncultured Mollicutes bacterium | reverse complement strand
TTAGCAGCTAATTTGCCCCAGTTACCTTCGCTAACTAAGAAGGAAGAATAATCAAATCTAAATGAATTCCCTAATGAAGATAAGACATTTAACGAACCGTTCCCGTCTATGACTGGTTTATTGCTAGACTTATCAAATAGGAATTTATAAGTCTGTTCGGAGGCATTCATTCCTATCAATGGTTTATTAGAAGCCAAACTTCCCAATGAAGATAACCCAATTCCAAATAAACCTGCTAGAGAAAAACCTAAAAGCAATATATTCCTTCTTTTCATATAAAATCCCTCACTTATATATGAATACAAGTGAATTATGGAATTTTGTAAGGGCTTACACAATGGTTGATAAAAAGCAATAATTATCAATTCTTGTTATTACTAGAAGCATTTAATCACGTTTTATTTTTAGATTTTGTTTATATAGGATATTTTCTTGTCAAAAAAAGAGGAGTGGTTAACTCCTCTAAATGATTTTTTATCAGGATTAATATTCGAGTTTGGCTTTGCCTACTGATCCGAATAATTCCATCTTTTCCTTGACCTTGGCTTGGATGGCTAGGAATCCTGGCTTTAATAATTTACGTGGGTCATAGCCTTTGGATTCATTCTCGCTAGTAGGATTAGCCTTGCCAGCGGCACAATAATCGATTGTGGCTTGGGCGAATACTAATTGGCAATCGGTATTGACGTTAATCTTTGACATACCATCATGGATAGCATGCTTGATTTGATCTTCTGGGATACCGGTTCCACCATGTAAGACAAGTGGGATGCCTCCAGTAGCCTTTGAAATCTTTTCAAGGGCATCAAAATGTAGTCCTTTCCAGTTTTTTGGATAGATACCATGGATATTTCCGATGCCGGCAGCAAGGAAATCAACTCCTAGGGCAACGATTTTGGCGCATTCTTCTGGATCGGCAACTTCGCCATCGGCAGTGACGCCATCTTCAGTTCCACCAATCGCACCGACTTCGGCTTCAATTGATAATCCCTTATCATGGGCAAGGGCAACTAGTTCTTTGGTCTTTTGGATATTTTCTTCTAATGGGAAGTGAGATCCGTCAAACATGACAGAAGTGAATCCTGCTTCGATGCAGGCTTTGACTCCGTCATAGCTTCCGTGGTCAAGATGAAGTGCAACTGGGACGGTAATCTTTAATGATTCGTCTAAAGCTTTTACCATTGCAGCAACAACTTTGAATCCACCCATGTATTTGGCTGCACCTTCGCTAACACCAAGGATAACTGGTGATTGAAGCTCTTCAGCGGTGAGCAAAATGGCTTTGGTCCATTCGAGGTTGTTGATGTTGAAATGTCCGACGGCATAATGGTTCTCGTGGGCAATTCTTAGCATTCTTGTAGCATTTACTAACATATTATTTCAAGCCTCCTAAGCTTGGTTGCTATTATTTTAAACTAATCTAGTTTCAAACTAAAGAATACAATTAACACTTTGATAGTTTTTGTTTGATTTGCTCTTCCTTTTTGGATACTTCAAACTGTTCGTCAATGCTTAAAGAAGCGAATTGGTCGTTATATAGCTTCTTATAGATGCCATTACGAGATAATAAAGTCTCATGATTGCCGTCCTCAACAATCTTACCCTTATCAAATACGATGATTCTATCGCTAGAAACTATTGTCGATAACCTATGGGCAATGACAATGGAAGTCCTGCCTTTAGTTATATTCATAAGAGCTTCTTGCAATTTTACTTCGGTTAATGGATCGATATTAGAAGTGGCTTCATCTAGAATTAATATCGCCGGATTCTTCAATATGGCCCTAGCAAAAGATATTAATTGCTTTTGACCTTGGGATAAGCTTCCACCTCCGGTTGGCAAGTAGGTATTATATCCATTAGGAGTAGACATGATATATTCGTCAATTCCAACAATTTTGCAGGCATTTCTCGCATCTTCTAAAGTTGCATCAAGCCTTCCATAGATGATGTTATCAAGGAAAGTGCCAGAGAAGACATATGGATTTTGCTGTACATAACCTATCGAAGAACGAAGGCATCCTAATCCTATATCCTTATAATCTATATTATTAATATATACATGTCCTTTGCTTGGTTCATAGAATCTACAAAGAAGATTTACTGTAGTGGTCTTTCCTGAACCAGTTTCACCTACAATTGCTAAAGAAGTTCCTTTATCTATCTTTAGATTTAAATCATGGATGATTTCAACCCCTTCATTATAGGAAAAGCTGACATGGCTAAATTCGATATCACCATCTAGATTGATATAATTTTCTTTCTTTGGGTTTAATATGGTCCCATATTTAGCAATTACCTCAGGGGTATCGACAATCGTGACCTTTTCTTCGATTAACTGCATTAATTTCTCGGCTCCGGCCTGACCTGCCATGATTTCAGAAAATACTTCGGAGAGGTTTTGCAAAGGGTTATATATAGAAGAGACGAATCCGACAAAAAGGATAATCGTAGATACTAGACTTGCCTTGCCCAAAGAGCCTACATTCTTTAATCCTAGGAAGATAATAAGGGCAATTGTTAAAGAAGACAAAGTAGATAGGATTGGCTGGACATAGCCATTTATCATATGGGCACGGAACCTTTTCTTTTTGATATCCGTAGTTATTTCATCGGCTTCTTTTTTGACTGTATCGATGCTAGATAAAGTCTTGATGGTCTTCGCTCCGTCTATAGTCTCTGCTAGATAACCAACATAATAAGAATAGGCATTTCTAGCTTTGCGGTGACGGAGCAAGACTTCTTTTTCAAACAAAGGAACAACAATAATTACAATTGGCAAGGATGCTAAAACAACCAAGGAATAAAGCCAATTGATAGAAAACATTGTTATAAAGGTAAACGTCAAATCAAAGAGTGCCCATATAATCGCATTGACATCCCAGGAGATTAAATCCCCAATCGAAGATGTATCGTTTTGCATCCTAGCAATTAACCATCCAGATGAATTCTTATCAAAATAAGAGAACGGCAGTTCTTGTAGTTTCCTAAATGAATCGCGTCTTAAATCAACCATTATTCTCATGGAAATAATATTTTGGAAATAGAAAAGGACGAATATGGCAACTGACCTAACCAAAATCATTACGATGAATAAAATCATGTATTGCAAGTAAGTCAAGCTGGCCTTGATGTTAAATATGAATGTAGTCTCTATTACCAAATCGAAAATAGAAGTAGTGTTATTCCCATTCATTAATTCGCTAGCTTTAATCGCCGAAGCATTCATTAAGGGGATAAAACTAGAATCATAAAAAGAGACAAATAAAGTCATTATTAGGCATAAGATAAGCAACTTATATTGCTTTAAGGCATATTTACCAATTTTTAGCCAGACCTTGAAATTAAGCTTGCTAGGTAATTTTTCTTCTTTAAATGCAAAATCCGCCATAAATTACCTCCTTGATGCAATAGAAACTAGGCTTGAATAAATCTTATCTTGCTTGATAAGTTCATCATGAGTCCCAATTTCTTCTATCTTCCCTTTATCTAGAACAATAATAAAATCGCTAGTTTTAGCAGAATTAATCCTTGAAGTAATGATTATCTTTGTTGGGTTAGTATCTAATGTTGCTAGTTTTTGCCTAATTTCTAAATCGGTTTTCGCATCGACTGCTGATAAAGAATCATCAAATATCATGACTTTAGCCTTTGATACGATAGTCCTAGCAATGGCGACTCTTTGCTTTTGACCGCCAGATAAGGTAACTCCTTTTTCTCCAACTGGAGTTTCATATCCTTTTTCAAAAGATTCAATTGTCTTGCTAAGGGAAGCGATTCTAGTCGCCTTCTTTATATCTTCTTCAGTCGCATCTTTATTTGAAATGGAGATGTTATCTTTAATAGTCTTTGAGAATAAAAATGGATCTTGCAAGACTGGGACGATTTGCTTTCTTATACATTCTTTTGATATTGATTTGATGTCTTTTCCATCGATATAGATATTTCCAGAAGTAGGGTCATATAGCCTTGTTAGCAATAATAATAAGGTAGATTTACCTGACCCATTTACTCCAATCAGAGCTACTGTTTCACCTTTTTTTATATTCAAATTAATATTTTTTAAAACTTCATGATATTCAACATCATGTTTATTCCAAAAAATTAAACGTTCTTTCAATGTTGTTG
>URTN01000107.1 GCA_900550795.1 uncultured Mollicutes bacterium | reverse complement strand
ACGTTGGACACGAGTCATCTTGTTAATGGTTTCAACCATGTGAACAGGAATTCTAATGGTCCTTGCTTGGTCAGCAATGGCCCTAGTTATTGCCTGACGAATCCACCAAGTTGCATAGGTAGAGAACTTAAATCCCTTGGTATAATCAAACTTTTCAACAGCTTTGATTAAACCCATGTTACCTTCTTGAATCAAATCAAGGAAATGCATTCCACGTCCGACATAATGCTTAGCAATAGCGATAACTAATCTAAGGTTAGCATTTATTAAGTGGTCTTTTGCTTCTTTACCTTCTTGCTTTTCTTCTTCGGTAGCATCCGGTTTATTTCCAATAACTATCTTTTTGGCAAGTTCAGTTTCTTGATCGCCAGTAAGCAAGTCAACCTTACCAATTTCTTTTAGATACATCTTAACGGAGTCATTGACTTTGACTTCGCCGATTCCGACTTTAGCAAAATCAGCAAGGGCAACTGCTTCTTTATCTTCATCAGAAATCAAGGAATCATCACCAGCATCGACTTCGTCTTGTTCCATTTCCCTTTCGATATCTTCATCAGACATGGAACCCGGCATTTCTATATCTTCTTCCTCTTGGGTATCATCGGATTCGATTTTTATCTTATTTTCTTTGAAATAAGTAAATAATTCATCGAAATCATCTTCGCTCATATCAAGGTGAGCAACGGCATCCATGACATCACCAGCATTGATATAGCCATCTTTTTTGCCCTTCTTTAGGAACTTTTTCTTGATGGAATCTAATGAAACAATAGCTTCGTCGTCATCATCGATGAAGTCAACATCTTCATCTTCATCGAGGACTTCTTCTTTTTCTACTTTGCCCTTGCTTGCCTTGGTGGTTTTCTTTTTCTTCTTTTCATTACAAGTTTCGCATTCATCTAGCGCTATTTTCTTTTCTTTCATAACAATCTCCTTTTTATAAGTATTTTCTAGGCATCTCCAAACCTAGCAATCTCTTCATTTGTTCTGTTTTCTTTTCCACCTCTCCCTTATATTGTTTGCATATTCTGCAAGGGCTTTGCCTTGCTCGGTATTAGAGGAAGAAGAGAGCCCTCTTATGGCTTTCTCCTTCTCTTGTTCTGCTTTTCTTTCTTCGTTGATTATGCTTTCACACTGCGCCAACGAAGTCTTGCTATAATCCTCGCTAGAAAAGGCAATATCGGAAACTATGTCGGATAATTCCTTTGATGATGGGTTTTCATCAAATCTAGCAGTAAGTAAGGATAAATCGACCTTTTCTTCTTTGTGCGTATCTTTATAATCCAACAAATAATTTGCGATGTCTTGATATAAATCGTTATAGAAGAAATGCACATTATGCTCAAAGAATTCAATGGCGTTTTCATCTATAAGCATCATGGCTAGGATTGTTTTCTCAGCCTCATCAAGTCTTTTGTTTCGCTTATTATTTTTCTTGAACCCTCTTTTTAGCTTTTCTTCAAAATAATAAGGAGTTTCGATTTCATCGATTGAATTTTCCTTATACTGATTGAATATATTCCTGATCGCACTTACTTCATATCCAGTCGCATTAGACAACTTGACGAAATAATTCTCTAATTCTATAGGCGAAGTAATTGAAGTTAGGAAGGAAATTGAGGAAGTTATCAATTTGTTTTTATCATCCGCATTAGAAAGTTTCTTCGTATGGAGATAATATCCAAGTTGGAAGTCAAATGGTTCAACAAGGTTATTCATCCTCTTTTTGACACCTTCGGCACCCTCTTCATCAAAAATATCGTCAGGATCGCGTAAATCGCCTTCATAATCGACTAATTTGAAATTAATTCCGCTCTTTTTCAAGGCAGGAAGCATTTTCATCATAGCCATTTGGCCAGGTTCATCACCATCAAGGCAAAGCCTTATCTCGCATTTTAATCTCGATAATAAGGCAATTTGGTCATCGGTGAAGGCGGTCCCCATGAGTGCAACAGCATTATTTAACCCTGATTTCTCCAAGGCCATCACATCCATGAATCCTTCCAAAACATAGCAGTAGCCATCTTTTTTAGCACTAAGAATCACGTTATGGTAGTTATAGAGAATCGAGCCTTTATGGAACAAGCGTGTTTCTGGGGAATTTATATATTTAGCGGAATCATCTTTTTCTAGTTGTCTAGCAGAAAATCCCACTACTTGGCCATATCTGTCGCAAAGAGGGAATATCAATCTGCCAGAATTATGGTCGGAGGTGCCTTCGCTTCTAACCAAGGCTATTCCTATGTCTTCTATAGATTTAAGGGAATGCCCCTTAGCTTGGAGGAATTTAATTGTCTTAACTCCATCTAAAGGAGAATAGCCAATCCCATATTTAACGATTTGATCTTGGTTTATTCCTCTTTTTTCTAGATATTGTCTAGCCTTTTCGGCTTCAGGAGTCGAAAGACAATAGACATAATATTTTTGCAAATCATTGATTGTAGACTTTAGTTTCTCTAAATCAGGGTCTTTGCTTTTTGTAATAGAAATAGCATTTAACCTAGAATCATGGAATCCAATGATATTCGCCACATCTCTAGCGGCTTCTTCATATGATTCGTTTTTGAATTTGGAGACAAAAGTTATAACATTGCCGCCTTCGCCACAAGAGAAGCATTTCCAAATCCTCTTTTCAGGGGAAATATGCATGGAAGGGTGCTTATCGTTGTGGAAAGGGCACAAGGCTTTATATGACCTTCCGCTTTTTTCTATCCTTATATTAAAAGAAGAAATAACATCAATGATATTTGCTTGTTGAATTATCGCTTCATACAATTCGTTATCCATGTCATTTCTCCTTTCTTATCTATTGAATAGATATAACTACTAATTTATTACTTTATTTATACTAGATTATTACTTAGCAATATAAACAGTTCTTTGATAGATATTGTTCCAATTCACTAATTTTGATTCTAATTTGTTGCATGGAATCTCTATCTCTAATGGTGACGGATTCATCCTTTTCAGTATCAAAATCAATTGTTACACAATAAGGTGTACCGATTTCGTCTTGTCTTCTATATCTCTTACCAATTGATCCAGTTTCATCATATGTAACAGATAATGTCTTGTTAAGGATATTCAAGACTTCCATAGCCTTATCCCCCAATTTCTTAGACAAAGGCAAGACGGCAGCTTTATATGGGGCTAAGGTCTTATTTATATGCATGACAACACGCTTATCCCCTCCTTCAAGAGTTTCTTCATCATAAGCATCGACTGCAACCATGAGGAATAATCTATCAAGTCCCATAGATGGTTCGATTGTAAATGGAAGATATCTTTGGTTGGTATCAGAATCAAAGTAGGTCAAATCTTGCTTTGAGAATTCTTGATGACGCTTCAAATCATAATCAGTTCTATCGGCAACACCCATGATTTCGCCCCATCCAAGGTTAGGGAAATCATATTCGATATCAGTTGTAGCTTTTGAATAGAAGGCTAATTCGGCTGGTTCATGGTCGCGATATCTTAGATTAGTTTCATTAATTCCTAAAGAATCAATGAATTTTAGGCAGTAATCCTTCCAATAGGAGAACCATTCCAAATCGGTATCAGGCTTGCAGAAAAATTCCATTTCTAGTTGTTCGAATTCTCTTGTCCTAAATGTGAAATTACCAGGAGTAATCTCGTTTCTAAAACTCTTACCGGCATTGCAAATGCCAAATGGAAGCTTCTTTCTTGTTACTCTAGCGACATTTTTGAAATTAACAAAGACGCCTTGGGCAGTTTCTGGACGTAGATAAACTGTACTAGATGCATCTTCGGTGACTCCTATATGGGTCTTAAACATCATGTTGAACTTCCTAATTGGAGTAAAATCACTTTTACCACATACTGGGCAAACCATCTTATGGGTTTTCATGAATTCATCCATATCTTCGAAAGTTAAGGCATCAACATCAACATCTGGATATTGTCCTTTTATTAATTCATCAGCCCTATGCCTAGCCTTGCAAGCTTTGCAGTCGACCATAGGATCATTGAATGTTGAGACGTGTCCAGTCGCTTCCCAAACCTTTGGATTCATCAAAATAGCAGCATCAATCCCAACATTTGTAGGAGATTCTTGGACAAATTTCTTCCACCAAGCGGCACGGATGTTATTTTTCATCAAGACGCCTAAAGGACCATAATCCCAAGTATTCGAAAGTCCACCATAGATG
>URTN01000106.1 GCA_900550795.1 uncultured Mollicutes bacterium | reverse complement strand
TTGGAAAATAACCCATTTTCTGGATGCAAAAAATTAGAGATTATGAATAAATCACCATATATAAATATAATTGATAAAGTTATATACAATAGATTCAAAACGACTGTTATCGGATGCATTAATTCAATAGAAACTGATGAACTTGTTTTATTGCCGGTTAAAAGTATTGGAAGAAACTCGTTTTGGAATTGCGGTGGTATTAAAAAGATCGTGTTGCCATTGACTTTAAAACAAATTGGATACAATCCATTTGTCGGATGCTCTAACATTCATTTTGAAAGCAAATCAGAAGAATATGTCGTTTCTAAAGGTGTGCTATTTGATAAGAACAAAAACAAAATAATCTGTTATCCAGCCTGGAAAGCAATAGGAGATGTTTCTATTCCGGAATCAGTTATTGTTCTCGAAAGAGGTGCCTTTTCTGGTTGCGAAAAGATGACTAGTATCAATCTTCATAATGTAAATGTCATTAGCAAATCTTGCTTTACTAATTGTTCATCGTTAAAAGAACTTTATTGTAGCGATTTGATAAATTATATTGGCGAATGGGCTTTTGCATATTGTTCTTCATTAAGAAGAGTCTCGATTTCTAAGAACACAAAGATTGACAATAATGCATTTTCAAATTGCTGTCCTAAAGTAGAGATTAGAAATAATAGGGATAATTATGTAATCGAATCTGATAATATTTTTACTTTAAGATCATTGATTGGTAATTATAAAGGAAGTATCGATTCTATAATTATTGATCCTCCTTATAACTCTCATATCGATTATATTGGTTATAAAGATTCTAATTACGAAGAAGGCTATTGCAATTTCATGAAAGAGCGAATTCTTCTTTCGAAAGAATTGTTATCTAATGATGGTTTCTTGGTTATTAACATTGATGAAGGGGAATCCGTTAACCTGTTTAATCTTTGCAAAAGTATATTCGGAAATGAATGCGTTTCCCTTCATAAATGGAAAAAGAAACATGAATTCTTCGATGCTAATAGAGTCGTTCTAAATCCAAACAAAAAGCAAACTGACTATGAATACATTATCATCTGTAAGAAAAGGCAATCACAAAAACTAGGACGTTTGAGACAGCCTTATATAGAAAACGGCAATTTATTGGAAGTCGAAACTGATGTGCCGGATACTTTTGATTGCTTCGGGACTACTTCGTCTGCTAAAGATGAAATATTCGAACTTTTTGGGAAAAGAGATTATTTTTCTACCCCAAAGCCAGTTAAATTAATTAAAGAATTAGTTAGGTCTACCGCTAAGAAAGATTCCATTGTTTTGGATTATTTTGCGGGCAGTGGAACATTAGGACAGGCAGTATATGAGCTTAATAAAGAAGATGGTGGAGAAAGATCATTCATTCTTGTTTCGAATAATGAATCAAACATTTGCAGAACCATTGCCAAAAAGAGAATGGAATTAATTAATGCCAATTTCGTTTTCCTTGCTTAGAAATAGTGCATTATGTGCTCTAGTTTCAAGACCACCAATATATAAAAATATAGACAACAGGAGGGAAAATTATGACATTGTTATCTTCTACCGATTATGAAACTATAATGGCAATAGCCTCATTAATTGGAATTGTAAATACGATCATCAGTATGATTGTGTGCCCAATTATTGCAGCACATAAAAATAGAAGTGTCCCTGGTTGGATACTTGGCGGATTCCTTTTAAGTTTAATAGGATTAATAATTATAGTTTGTTTGCCGAAAAAAGATTGATTATAATCGTCATCTTACTAATAAAAAAACTATCTAAAAGAAATGGAAGGATGAACTGTACCCCAAATCCTGTACTAAAAAGGAGGAGGAGTACAGTTCAGAAAGAGAGGTATTGGAATGAATTATTTGTTCTTTGATATTGAATGTGCGGATGGGAGTAAAGCCATCTGCGAATATGGATATGTATTAACTGATGAGAAGTTTAATGTCTTAAAGAAAATAAATATCCTTATCGACCCAGAATGCAAATTTAATCTAACGGGTAGGGTAGGGCAAGATGATTTGATCCTGACTTATCCAGAAGATGAATATAGAAACTATTATCCATTCAAAGATTCTTACGAAAGAATTAAGAGATTAATGACTAGGGATGATGTAATGATATTCGGCCATGCGGTTAATAATGATGTCGGATTTATCTTTAAAGACTGTAACCGTTATAAATTGCCATTATTTGATTTTGTTGCCTATGATATCCAAAAGATGTTGCCGGTCTCTAGCAGGAAGAACAAAAAGTACACATCATTAGATAACGCCTTTAATGACTTGGTTCCAGTCGAAATTAGATCTGAATTAAAAGAACATAGGGCATGTGACGATGCCTTGAAAACAATGCTTGTATTCAAGGAAATGGTGGTTGATTTGGGATTCACTCCGAAAGAATTAATCGAATCATGCCCCAAATCTTCATTTAAAGCCTTGGAATACTGGGAACATAAAAAAGAAGAAAAGAAAGCAAAACACCGTAGGAAATCACCTGCCCAAATAATATGGGGTGTGTTATATCGTGAGCATCTACCATTACTTGAAGATCCTAACTCTGTTGGCAAGATAGTATCTATTACTGGTGAACTAAAGAATCATATTCCTGAATTTAATCAAGTAGTGGATTCAATTAAAAAGAATGGCTATGTTGCTTTTGATAGAATCAATGGATCTGATTATCTAATAACATTTGATGAAGAAGATAAGAATAAGATGATTAATCAATTTAAATATCCATATGCCGGCAAGGTTATGACATCTAAGGAATTCCTAAATATTAATTAGTAGACGCGAGAATTAGGCTATAGAGAAATATCATTCAGGTGAAATTTGGATAAAAATTTACCTTAGTTTAATTATATGTAGTTACTAAATATATATAAGAATACATCATTATATAATTAAACAAAGGTAACTAAAGACGGCATATTGACTGCATTTTTTCTTTATGAGAATGTATATGCAGCGCTAGCTGATGCGCTATATAAATATGTGTTCCCGTAGCTTAAGAGCAACACTCGTGTTAAAGCAATAATTATATGCTAGTTAGAATCTAGCCGGGGTAGAAGCATTCGCCGTTAATCAAGGCGGGAATAATATTGGTTAAATTAAGGAGCCAAACAGTAACTCCGATGGCGATTGATATAGCCTTAATAATATCCATGCTCGCACAATCCTTAAAGGTCTAATAGCCTTTAGGGAGAGACAATGGCGAGGCGACACCTACGCTTATCTAGGGTTGATAGGCATGAGAAAGATAAACTCATTAAAACTGCAGATACATATCTGTACGACGTGCGTTGGCTAAGTATGTAGGTATACGCAGCATGAGTAGTAGGTATTTGATTCATTCTCAAAAACTCTATGGGACCTACTCACCTCTTAATAATTATGACCCGAAGCAAGAGGCCGACCATAATCCGCAACTCTTCCGCACGTCACTTATATTTAAATCCAATAAGGCTTACTTTCTTAATGTGCTAAACTAATTAGGCAAGAAAGGCCTTTTCTTTTTAGTTACTATGATTGTCTTATATATTGTAATTGCGCTACTGGTTTTTATTTTCATCATTACTATTTCTATCGCCATAGTTAATAAATCTAACTATGGCCCTGGAATTACCAATCATGAAAGCGATGCTAAACTATATGGAGATATAGGTGAAAAAATAGTAGGGCAGCGCCTAGAAACAGTAGTTAATACCTACGGGGGTTATTTATATAATGATTTTTGTTTTGAAGATGAATATGGATTCTCATCTCAAATTGACCATATCTTAATTACTCTTGGGAGAGTATTCATTATAGAAACCAAAAACATGGTTGGAACTGTTTACGGGGATAAAGATGCTGAGCAGTGGAAATGCATTAAATATCAAAATGGGAATATATATGAAAAGATTATTGGGAATCCAATTATCCAAAACCAAGGACATATTAATCATCTAAGGGATATGTTTGCATCTATCCCTCCTAAAATGATTTCAATGGTTATCTTTATACATACTGATATTTCCTATATCGATAGCAATCAAGTCTATAATCTTCCTGATGCGATTAGATATATAGAAGAAATGACTATAAACTCAAAACGTTCAAGAGAATATGTAGAAAGAATTAATGACCAGATTAGAGATATTCAAAGTAAATATTCAATTTCAATTGAAAGACATATAG
>URTN01000105.1 GCA_900550795.1 uncultured Mollicutes bacterium | reverse complement strand
GCTTTTGATATTTCTCCTGATACAAAAGAAATATTTGGATTGAAAGATTTGTTTCATGGCAAAGAGAAAAATTAAAATAAGTTTTAAATAGAATAAAAAGTAGTTCATTTGGCGGATTATTTTTCGATTAGTTTTTCTTGCTGGTTGAAAGTGGTAAATAAAACTATGGAGGCAAGACGAAAAAAGCAAAATCAATTGATGACTACTAGGTTTTGCCACTTTTTTATCTACCACTTTATCTACCACTTTATCTACCACTTTATCTACCACTTTTCACCTTGGAATAATATTTATGTTCAAAACCTTTTGACTCGTTACCTATCTAATTTGGGATAAGTTTCAAAGTCTATATTTTTTACAAGTTGTTAATTATTATGAAGATGTAATTATTTTTAATGAAAACTTTTTTCAAAATGTTGTTTAATATATATGAAATCCATACAATTAATGAAAAGGAATTTCGGAATATGAAGACAATTGGAATTGATGTTGGCGGAACTACCATTAAAGGTTCTAGATTCGATGAGCTCGGAAAAGAAGAAGTTAGTGCTTCTATTAAGACTGAGAAACAAGATTTCTCTATTTTCGTCAATAATATGTTTTCTTTAATTGGAAAACTTATTGATCCTGAAGTCAAAGGCATCGGGATTGTTTCAGCTGGTGATATTAATGCTGACCATGAATCATATGGCAATGTTATCAATATCCCTTGTTTAAAAGAAAGAAGCCTAGGCAAAGAAATTGAAAAGAAGTTCAATTTACCGGTCTATATTGAAAACGATGCAGTAGGCGCTTTAGTAGGAGAAGCCTCCTTAAGAAAAGAAAAGAATATAGAAATGCTTACATTTGGGACTGGGATTGGTTCAGCTTGCTTAATAGATGGCAAGCCATATCATGGGGATCCTTATGATTTTGGCCATGTTGCTTTATCTAGAAATGGATATAAATGCAAATGTGGGAAAAGAGGGTGCAGCGAAGTATATCTTTCTGCGATTGCCTTATGGAAATTAGCCTGCAAAAGATATAGACACAATATCGAAGTAACTGAATTGATGGATGCTTATAGAAATGGGGATAAGTTAGCCCATTCCATCATTGATGAATATTCTTTCTTGTTAAATAAATTATTAGGAATAATCGATAAGAAACTTGCCCCTGAAGTAATTATTCTAGGTGGGGGATTAATGGGTTCTAGCGATGTATTTAAAGAGCATATAAATAAATATAACGCTAAAATCGAATTTGCCGTGATGGGTAATAAAGCCGGTGCTTTAGGTGCTTCAATACTTATTAGGAGGAAACTAGAAAATGGAAGAAAAGTCAATTAAGGGTTTTTCTAACGTCAACATATGTTTTAAAGACGAAATTAGAAAAGGAAGTGTTTCCATTTCTAATGAACATATATCTTCTTTTGATGATGGGGAAGGATATCTAAGACTAAAAGAAGGCTTATTCCTTTGCCCTGGATTAATCGATGAACACATACATGGGTGCCTTGGATTTGATGTAATGGATGCAAAATTAGAATCCATTCAAGGTATGGCTAATGCCTTAGTTAGGGAAGGTGTTACTTCATTTTTAGCTACTACAATGACTGAAAGCGAGCCTAGGATTAATGCTGCTTTATCTAATATTGCTTCCTTTATGGAAAGCCAAAAAGAAGGTGCAACTGTATTAGGAATCCATTTAGAAGGACCATTCATTTCTAAAAAATATAAAGGTGCCCAAGATGAAAATAATATCCTTAAGCCAAATGTAGATAAATTCATCTCCTTCCAAGAAAAGGCCAAAGGGAATATCAAATTAGTTACTTTTGCAATCGAGGAAGATGATGGATCTTTCTTGGATTATTTAGTCAAACATAATATAGTGGCTTCTATTGGACATAGTGCTTCTAATGCCTCTACTTTGCTTAGTGGCATTGATCATGGGGCTAGATGCATTACCCATCTATATAATGCACAGTCTCCATTTACCCATCATGAATCTGGAGTAAGTGGGGTAGCTTTAGCAGATTCTAGGCTTTATACCGAATTAATCGCAGACTTCTTCCATTCTACAAAAGAATCAGTCAAGATTGCTCTTGATTGCAAAGGAAAAGAAAAACTAGTCTTGATATCAGATTCAACAGAAGCCAAATATTTACCTGCTGGTAATTATTATTTAGGTTCAACTCCGATTGTATCTGATACAAATGTTGCTAAATTATTAAATGGAACAATCGCAGGAAGCGTACTTAGATTAGACAAAGCTTTAAGGAATATATCTTCTATATCTAATATATCTTTCGTTGATGCGATTAGATTAGCATCCTTTAATCCTGCCTCAAATCTAAGATTAACTGATAGAGGTGAGATTAAAGAAGGGTATTATGCCGATTTTGTCATTATGGATAAAGACTTTAATGTCTATGCGACTATAGTAAAAGGTAAACTAGTTTATACTAGCAATGAATTTAATCCATTTTTAAAATAAATATATAAAGGAACAAATATTATGAAAATTATCGAATTTGAAACAAAAGAAGAACTATCTGCCTATGCTGGCGAACTACTTTTTGATTTACTTAAAGTCAAAAAAGATGCAATTCTAGGCTTGGCTACTGGCTCCTCCCCATTAGGATTCTATGATTATGTATCTTCTACTTATAAAGAAAAGGGCATCTCTTTTAAAGATGTAAAATCATTTAATCTAGATGAATATGTCAATTGCCCAATCGAAAAAGAAACATATAGATATTTCATGAATGATAATCTTTTCTCTAAGATTGATATTGATTTATCTAATACCCATTTCCCATCTGAAGTTAATCCTTCTAATTATGACAAAGAAATAGAAAAAGCCGGTGGAGTAGATTTCCAATTATTAGGAATTGGAAGGAATGGACATATTGGATTTAATGAACCATATACCCCATTTGATAGCAAGACCCACCTAATTGAATTAACTTCTTCTACTAGAGAGGCCAATGCTAGATTCTTTAATAACGATATCAATATGGTTCCAACTCATGCCGTTTCGATGGGTATTGGAACTATTTTAAAGGCTAAGACAGTCGTCTTAATTGCTAATGATCCAACTAAAAAAGAAGCTATCCTTGGTTTAAAAGCGGGCAAGGAAGATATCTCTAACCCTGCAACTAGCTTAGTAAACCATCCAAATTGCTATATCTTAATTACCAAATCAGTTCTTGAATAATTATGAAGGATTATTTTAAGGAAAACGCCTATTCCTTATTTTCTAAACCTTTTTGCGCTTGCAAAGAGGCTTTTATCAATGTCCATAGGATTCCAAATTATGTAGTTCCTAAAGATAAGACTTTAGAAGAAGTAATCATGGAAACTACTTTATGGACTCATCCTGATACTAATCTAAGTTTTGATTTACTTGAATCAGAGCAAAAGAAACACCAGGTATATTATCCATATGAAGATTCTAAACTAGGATTGTTCTATTTTAGCGTTCCTAATCCTAAAGGAAGTGTCTTATTAGTACCGGGTGGGGCTTATGGACTAGTATGTACTTATCCAGATGGCTTTGCTAAGGCTAAAGATATATTAGCCCTTGGGTATAATTGCTTCATCATCATGTATAGAACAAATGTTGAAGCAAGCTTTCCTAATGTCATCGTCGATTTTAGGAAGGCCATGGATGTAATTTATGATAAAAAGAATAATTTTGAACTAGGGGAAAAGCTTATCTTAATGGGCTTTTCAGCTGGAGGGCATTTGGCTTCTTTAGTATGTAGAAAAGACATCGCATCTACTTATGGTATCCCTAGGTTTAAATATCTAGTTCTAGGTTATCCAGTCATAAGCCTAGAAAACAATACCCATATAGAGACTAGAGATTATTTCCTAGGCAAATATAAAGACGATCCTTATTATAGACATTATTTTTCTACGTCTAATTTTATAGACAAAGATTATCCAGTTACTTTCCTTTGGAGATCAGAAGATGACCCTAGCGTCCCCATCTCTAATTCAGATGAATTTGAATTGGCCTTAAAAGAAAAACAAGTGCCCCATATGTATAAAATCTATCCTGGAAAGGTACATGGACTAGACATGAATCTAAATAAATCCAGGTATTGCTGGATTAATCCTGCCTTGGATTTCTTTGCTAAAAACCCTAGATAAAAGGCAAATGAAAAGGAGGGTAACGGCTCTCTTTGTTAACTATAACCTTGTCATGGCAAGACTTGGCAACTTATTATA
>URTN01000104.1 GCA_900550795.1 uncultured Mollicutes bacterium | reverse complement strand
AATAAATTAGATAAAATCAATATTCCAAGTGGATATAAATATTAATATAGATTCAGGCTTGTAGATATATCAAAGCCATTCCCGCAATTACGGGTCAATATATCTTTTAGTTGCCTTGCATATATCGAGCCAATCTTATCTTTATATAAATATTCAATTTCTTTAATTGAAAAACTAGACCCAAAGAAAGTACGTAACCCCTGCTTATTTCTATAATCTAATAAAGGCAAAAGATAGGTCGAGAAAGTATATTCGGTTTTGTATTCATTTCCAAAATCATCGATGACAAGTAAAGGAGCATTTTTGATTTTATCGAAATAAATATCGAATTCTTCCTTATTTGAATATGATAGATTCTTGAATTTTTCTAATAAAGACTGGCAAAAAACATAGGCACATCCTGGATGAGATTTAGCAAAATAAACGGCAAACGTTGCAAGAATATAGGTTTTTCCAGACCTAGTCGAACCATATAGATAAATCCAAGAAGAGTTCTTTTCTTTTACGGAACTCCCAATCGCCTTATAGGCTTCTCCCCTAACAATACTCGTATCAATGGATTTGACTTTATTATCTAGATAGCTATCAGGAAAAGAATAAGCAAAGAACATCTTCTTCTTTTCTTCTAATTTAGACATTTCTTTGCAAGGAGAAAAAGAGGGCACGACTAGCGAATCTCTTTTTTCTAGATCCATCTTTAGATATGGGTTATTTTTCTTGCACTTATCTAATCCAGGGCAATTAAGACAATAATTAACATCTTCCTGATAAGTTAACAAAATGGCTAGATTAGCCTTAACTTCCTTCGCGGTTAAGCCAAGCTTAGAAGAAATCGTATCATAAACAATAGGATCATTTTTAAGTCCTTCGATTGATTCCTTATATAAAGAATCTATGTTGCCAAGTTTAATCGAACTCAAATTTAATTTTTCCATAATCAATCATCAAAACTTTCTAGATAATTCTTTATATCTTCTTCTGTCTCTAGTTTAGTAGAATCCTCTTCTTTATTTGCTTCTACTTTAACTTCTTCTTTAATTACAGGGGTTACTTCTTTTTCTATTTTCGTTTTCTTATAACTAACTTTATTACTTGGCAACGAATTTAATATTTCCATTGCATCTTTAGCGTTCTTCGCACCTTTTCTAGTTAAGATTGCCCCAAGATTTTCGCAGTATGTATAAGAAAGAATCCCATCATTTTTAGCCAATGCATAATCAATAATTACATTGATAAGCGGATTAGATAAATTTGCATTGAAGGCAAGAGATTGGATTAATTTTAGATCCTTGACGGAAGGGCGATGTCCGCTTTGGAGGTTATATAAGAATTCCTTAGGAGTGACTTCATCCATCATCTCTATCTTTTTCTTTAAGGCACTCGGGGCACTTACTTGACTTTTTGGGATTTCGTTTTTACCAATATAATCAAACTTCATGCTGGCCCTACATTGCTTTTCTATAATTAGGAAGTCAATTTTTCCGTTTACTAAGGCTTGACGGACAATCTCAGCCATAGTATCAGCATCGTAGCCATAAAGAATCGCGAATTTAGCAATCTTTTCTTTGTCATAATCGCTAATCGAATTTAGATTAATCCCAAAAGAAAGAAGAGAATTATTCAATTTAGAATAATCAAATGAAGTTTCTAATTTGGCTTTCTTTTCTTTAGCTTTGGTCAATACATTTTCATTTGGTGCCCCAAAATAATCTGAATAGGTTTCAGAGACATCCTTAAATCCTGGTAATTTTATGGATTTAAGATATTTGGATTCAATTATCTTATATTCATCTTTGCCTATATAAGTTCTTAATAAAGATGAAAATAATGGTTCATTTAGGAAATCTTTTGGGCCTAAAGGAGAACGGATGCAATAGATAAAGCAATTGGCAGTCGGGCTTTCTTGGAATAAAGTCTTGATTAACCCTACTGCTTCTAATGCTAAGAAAGCGTTATATACTTCATTGACGCTTAATTGAAGCCAACCAAGCATTCTTTCGTGAGTTACCATGTTATTTGGCTTTTCTGACATCAAGAAGGCATATAAAGAAAAAGCCTTCCCTCCAATCAAAGGAAGATAGAGGTCTCTTACCTTTAAAATATCATCAGAATCATAAGAATCGTTTTTTCTAGTTTCGTAAAAATCAAGTGCGCCAAAAGAATGCATATAAATCTCCTCTAAAAGGATAACATTTTTAGAAGGATATTTTTATAGAAGTTTCATTTTTCTCTTCTTTTCAAATAACATTAATTTTAAAAATTACCATTATTACTTATAAAACTATGAAAATACTATCTAAAGTACGAATATTTATATATTCGTGGGTACATTCCAAATAGAAATAGGCTATAATCTATCCGGAAATCGAGGTAGTTTATGATTCAAAAGATTGGTGTACTTACCTCCGGTGGTGATTCCCCGGGGATGAATTGTGCCATAAGGGCTGTTGTTAGAGCTGGTTTATCTTATGGACTTGAAGTATATGGAATAATGGATGGCTATAGAGGATTAGTTGATGATGACATGTTCTTAATGAATAGATCTTCTGTATCTGGCATCGTCAATAGAGGCGGTACGATTTTACAAACTGCACGTCTTCGTGAATTCAAGGAAGAAAGCATTAGGCAGATTGCTGTCAATAACCTAAGGAAAAGAGGTATTGATGCCCTTGTAGTTATTGGTGGCGATGGCTCCTATATGGGTGCTAAAAAACTAACCGAAATGGGTATCAACTGTGTTGGGCTTCCTGGAACTATCGATAATGATATTGCTTCTACTGACTACACAATCGGATTTGATACTTGCTTGAATACAATTGTCGAATGCGTAGATAAGATTAGGGATACCACCGAATCACATCAACGTTGTGCCGTTATCGAAGTAATGGGCAACCACTGCGGTGATTTGGCTTTATTCTCAGGCTTGGCCGAGGGTGCTGAAATGATTATCACTCCAGACCACCCAATCCCTGAAGATGAAATAATCGATTCCTTGAAGAAATTACATGACTCTAAAAAGAAGAGGGCCATTGTCATAGTTTCTGAAAAGATGTATCCAGACATCCATGCCTTTGCCGCAAAAATCGGCGAGAATACTGGCTTTGAATGCCGTGCCGAAGTATTAGGAAGAGTCCAAAGAGGCGGCGCCCCTAGCGCTTTTGATAGAATTTTGGCCGCTAGAATGGGTGCATATGCCGTTGATTGCCTTCTTGATGGAAAAGGTGGCATCTGCGTTGGTTTAATCAATAACAAGATTGTTGATTATGATATCTACGAAGCACTTCAATTGCCACGTGATAAGCATGTTTCGATGCTTAGATTGATTGATATCCTAAAATAAGAGGGAACCCATGCTTTTTAACATTTCTAAAAAGACAAAAATTGTCTGCACGATCGGTCCTGCTAGCGATACAAGAGAGAAAATCCTTGAATTATATAAAGCTGGCATGACTGTCATGAGGGTCAATTTTTCCCATGGTACTCACGAAGAACAATTAGAAAAAATAAAAATTGCACGTGATTTTGAGCGTGATGGAATCTATATTCCAGTCGCGCTTGATACTAAAGGTCCTGAAATCAGGACTGGCTATATGAAAGATGGGGCTATCAAAGTCTCGACTGGCCAAAAAATGGTTATCTCCATGGAAGATAGACTTGGGGATGAAAATGGTTTCTCTGTTACCTATAAGGGTTTATATGATGATGTAAAAGTCGGAGATCATATCCTTATTGATGATGGTAATCTTGATTTCTTGATAATTAAGAAGAATGAAGATAATAGAACCTTATTAGTAGAAGCTAAAAATGCCCATATCTTAAAGGACCAAAAAGGTGTAAATTGCCCATTTTCTAGGCTTAATATGCCCTTTATATCCCCTTCTGATGAAAGCGACCTTAAGTTTGGATGTGAGCAGCATGTAGATGCAATATTTGCTTCTTTTACTAGACGTAAGGAAGATATTATTGAAATAAGAAGAGTCTTAACTAAATATGGTGAACCTGATATTCCTATATTTGCTAAGATTGAAAATCCTGAAGCCATAGAAAAAATAAAAGAAATTGTTGATGAAGCTGATGGAATCATGGTTGCTAGAGGCGATTTAGGAGTAGAAATACCTCCTGAACAAGTCCCAGTAATCCAAAAGGAAATCATTGAATTATGCAGAAAGAAAGGCAAGCCAGTCATCACTGCTACCCAAATGCTAGATTCAATGGTAGCT
>URTN01000103.1 GCA_900550795.1 uncultured Mollicutes bacterium | reverse complement strand
CATTAAGGAGGTAATATTCAATTTTGCCTATATCAGTTCCATTAGAATACAAGAGAGGAATTGGCACTACTGTAACTAGCGTTTTCTTTTTAACTTCGTGTTCTACCAAAGAATAGAAGCCATACGAAATATCGCTCTTGCCACCATATTTTGCAGCATCAGACAATGGCCCTTTACCTTTAACTGGTAATAAGTTCCCGCCTTTGTCTTCACTTGCAGGATATATTGTAGCCTTAGTCAACTGTCCACCTTTTATATATTGCATCGTGGTAGTCAAAACGTCGTATCTTTCATAGATATTCTTCTTTATTTCTTTAAGAGATGAAGAATAATCCCAGACAACATTGCCATCGCTATCTAGTATTGGTTTCTTAGTCGCTCCATCTTTACATTCAAAGATCTTTTTAACGTTCATCGTCCTATCGATGCCTTTATATTTTTCCAAAATTCTTTGTCTTATATCACCAAAATAAGTATTAACGGTTCTACCAACACAAATATTTAAATAGGCATCGTGAGCATGATGGAAATGGTTAGCATCTCTAACCTTGATGATGTCATAGTCTCTTCTAAAATCAGAAACATTTTCTGCTTTTGAATAAACTACTTTCGGAGTATTTCCTTTCTCGTCTTTTTGGAATGCCTTAATTACATCGACAAGAGCTTTTACAGCTTGGTTTGTATAGACAAGTTGCCTATTAACGAAGGCAAGCAAATCATCATCGCTTAATTCTGTGGTTCTAGTTAAATTAGAGTATTTCTTCTCGCCGATTAATTTAGCTTTCAAAAGCATCTTATAAAAAGCATTTGCACCAGGCGCTTTAACCGAAGCCGGAATAGGATAATGGTTCATTTTGCTTCTATTAGCCTCGGCTTTAACCAAAACTCTATTTTCGATACTATCGTCTTTAACTAATGATTGAGGGACAATATGGTCTATGTCATAGGCTTGCTCATTAAACAATTCAGCTAAATCGATATCTTGTAAAGTGTAAGCGCATTTACCCATTTGGGTTAAGTACAAGTAGAATCTATCGCTTCTAAATTTACCCAAGTCAGTCTCGCCTTTGAGTTCTTTATATGCTTTATCAAAGGATTCTTTCATCATTGCAGACATTGTCAATTTCTTGGCTTCGTCATACTTCTTGATTAAGTCCTTTTGCCTAGAATCCTTCGCACCTTTCTTGGCCTTATTCGATCTAGTACATTCAACATAATATTCATCTATTGGATGTCCAATAATCTTTTCGACATCTTCAATTATTGCCATGGCTTGAATCAAAGGACGTTTCATGCCAGGAGAGACATAGCAATCATCAACAAAATCCACTATGGCTTGATGCTTTTCTTTCTTGCTAGCAAAGTTATAATCGACTTTTTGATTTGCTTCTTCTATTTTCTTTTTGAAGTCAAAAGAATCATCATTTATCAATTCCATTAAGATGAAATTCGTTCTTTCCATCAAGTCAATTAAGCTAATAGATAATACTTCGCCATATTCATTAGAATAGTTAGTAGTCATCTCTAAAAGCTCTTTGGATAATCTTCCCCAGCCAGTAAGTCTTTTGCCTTTGATTTTCTTAATTTGTTCTGGGTTCAATCCATAGTTGGATTTGAGTCTTTTTTCGATGATTTTAGAATCCTCAAATATAGTTAAGTCTTTAATTATGCTTTCTATTTTGTCTTCATTATTCTTAACAAAATCCTCTCCTAAAGCATTAGAGAAGAAGACATAACTACTCATTGAGGCGTTTACTTCTTCTAATTCTTTTCCATTCGAAGTTGTAACGGAGACATCTTCACCATATTTACTAACAAAATATGAAAGAATTCTCTTTTTAGATACGGACATGTTTTTCTTGAAAACATCATTAATTAATCCGTCTTTATCTTTTTTGGAAATAAGTGCTCCATTAATCATTGTCTTATTTAACAAAGACAATACTTGATAACGTTGGAATAATAATGAATTCAACGGCAAACAATAGCAATCAGGCAAATATGTGCATCTATTAAGCATTCTCTTAATAAATCTTTCTGCTGATTCATCTTGATTAACTACATATTTAAAATTCCAAGGATATATTTTTTCTTTAGAATTTCTTACAACCCAAGAATGTGAACCTCTTACATTACCTTCATCTCCTGCAAAAAGAGGGCCTACATAATACGGAATCTTAAAGGTTAGCAAGGATTCAATCTTATCTATAGTAGTCCCATATTCATCTTTCTTATTTAGAAATGGATAGTATTTAGATTGTGTTTCTAGTATTTTCCTTAATTCGGTTTTATTCAATTGGTATGGGAAAACCCCGTTATCAGTAGAATTTTGTCTAGCAAGATATGTTTTGTCTTCTATCTTTTCATAAATTTCCCTTAATGTAGGATCTTCAATGGATTCTGCCTTTTTAATTTTATCAATCCCAAGCTTTTCTTTTATATATTTATAAAAAGCGTCTCTATCGCAATGCGAACATCTAATCTTACCTTCAGACGAATTTGCAGAACCTACATATGCAACATAATTAGATTCACGTTTTAATCTAAAAATCTCATTATAGTCAGCCATCGAAAGATGAGTTTTGACATATTTCTTCAAATCTTTTAAATCTTTTTTATGTTCTTCATATCTTTTGACCATTGCTTCGGAAAGAGTTGTTGAATCACCTAAAAGCTTTCCAATAAGCAAATAATCGTAAATACCTCTAATCAATCCAAGTAGCTCAATATGTAAGTCATTTGGGAATAATTCAGATAGTTTTTCTAGTTTTTCATCTGCATCGGCACTAGAGAAAGTAAAATCTTTTGGATCTATTTCTTCATCATCATCTGGTTCAAATGTCTTTTTAGTAGCAAGTTTGCCACCTGCCATTAATGGATAAACAACATTAGAAAGATAACGACCTTTTCCAAATAATTCCGCCAAGGCTTCTTTCTTTCCTGCTATTCCTCTAGCCTTTAATACTTTTGCGTTAAATTCCGAAGCATAACCATCTTCCAGTTTTAGTTTTTCTTCGCCTAATTCATCTAATACTTCATTAATTTTTGGTAATAAAGACTTTACAGTTTCTATGTCTGACGGTTTAAAATTCTCTACTTCATATAAGAAATTGCCACGATATTTGATCATATGGGCTAATGCTAAATAAATTAGCCTTATATCCATCTTTTCATTTGTTTCATACAAAGTTTTTCTTAAATGGTAAATTGTAGGATATTCCTTCTTATAGTCCCTATCATTAAAATCCTTATCCACGAAAAGATAGTTATTGTCATTCCTTATTGGCTCGGATTTATCTTCTGGTTTATAGAAAGATTCGTTTAGACGTAAAAAGAAGTTCTTATCGACCTTGTCCACTTCTTCTTTAAATAGAATTTGAAGTAAATCAATTCTTTCCGCCCTTCTTTGGGTTCTTCTTCTAGCGGCACGATTAGCCCTTCTACTTTTGCAATCTTGAGCTTCATCAAAAAGTCTAGCTCCCCAAAGTGATTTTCCACCTTTTTTGATGACGTGGTTATTCTCGTCGGTGACACACCAACCGACAGAGTCGGTTCCAAGGTCTAAGCCCATTAAATACTTTTTAGCCATTTGACAATTCCTTTCGTAGGGGATATATTGTTGGTGCTGTAAATACCTAGACAGCACTACGAGTTCAAATAAAGATTATTCCAAACCTCAGGTAAGTTGTTACCGCAAAGCGCCATGATTGGCGTTTTTTGTTTATCTTAATCTTTAATATCTTCCCTAAGTATTGTCTAGATTATACCAAAACTAGGAACTTATAGGATAAAAAAAGTCGCTTACAGACCTAAAAACATAAAAACTGATTTAGTTTGTCATTAACTCCTAGCAAGCCATCTAGAATCATGTTTTGTATTTTATGTATTAATCACCCTAAATAACTGAAAATGTCCCTAGAGGCTTCTTTTTGGCTCTTATAAGCATTCAAACTTTACTTGGGTAGATAATTTACATAAAGCTAAGATATTTCTTCATGACTTGGATAATCTTCTCTTCTGTAGTTAATCCTTTGCCGACTGAAACCTTTAAATAAGGAATAGGTAATAAATCAAATATCTCTTTTCTTATATAATCTTTGAAATCTTCATATTCATAAAGGCCATATTTCTCTATGTCTTTTTTCATTTTTTCTTCATCGTATTTTAAATTAGCGTCATGATCGAAATAATTAAACCACCCTTCTATCTCTCCGGTTATAGAAAGGAATCTATTAACAAATACATTAAGAT
>URTN01000102.1 GCA_900550795.1 uncultured Mollicutes bacterium | reverse complement strand
CATCATTGACATCGATATGAACCTTGTCATAGGTATGACGTTTTCTTAAATCCCAGACATTGTCAGTAAGGGCAACAAAGTTTCCATCAAGAGATAAGTCGGTATAGAAATGTCCAATTCTATTTGGGATTTCTTCTTCGCTTATTTCAAGTTCGGCAACAATTTTCTTCCAGAGTTCGGAAAAAGCTAGTCCGTGTCCTTCTGCTTCTAATATTTTAGCAGCGGTTTCAATCATCGATTCGTTTTTCATTTTATAAATTCCTTTCGATTACATTTTAGAAGGTGCAGATACACCAAGTAGAGACAATGCATTTGATAGCGTAATCTCACACGCTTTTATAAGCGCTAATCTTCCGCCTGTCAATGTTACATTTTCTCTATCGATAATTCTAGTAGAAGCGTAATATTCGTGTACCAATCCTGCTAGATTATGGATATATAGGGCCATTTTATATGGGGCTCTTTCTCTAGCACTTGCTTCTATTTGGCTTCCAAAGTCAGCTAAATTCTTCATAATGCTAGATTCGATCTCACTATTTAGTAAGCTACATTTTTCATCAAGAGCAATATCGCTTCCTAAATTTAGCAAGGAGGCACATCTAGCATGAGCATATTGGGCATAGAAGACCGGGTTAGCAGAAGATTGTTCTTTTGCAAGGTTGTAATTGAAGTCTAGATGGGAGCTTTGGCTTCTTTCAGCGAATAGATACCTAACAGCATCAACTCCGCATTCAGCAACTAATTCCCTATGGGCGATAGCCTTTCCAGTGCGCTTGCTCATCTTAACTTCTTGACCATCCTTGAATACTTTGACGACTTGGACAAGCTCAACTTCTAGCGAATCTGCTTTATATCCTTTCATCATAAGAGCACTTTTCATTCTGTTGATATAGCCATGATGGTCAGCGCCGAGTACATCGATTAATAAATCAAATCCACGGCTCATCTTGTTATAGTGGTAACAAATATCTGGCATGAAGTAAGTATATTGGCCATTGCTTTTAACAATTGGGCGATCCTTATCATCTAAGAAAGCGCTAGTCCTTAGGTATTTCGCCCCATCCTTTTCATAGATATATGGACTTAATTCCTTGATTGTATTTTCAATTGTATTGCCTTTTCTAATATCGGATTCATAAGAGAATTTATCAAATCTAACATTGAAATCCGCTAGGTCTTTCTTTATTTTCCCCAATTCGGCATCAATACCATATCTAATGAAGAAATCATGGCTTTCTTGAGTGTCGATAAGGTATTTATCACCAAATTCTTCTTTGATAGATTTAGCAATGTCAATCAAATCTAATCCATGGTAATCATCATCATCCAAATCTAGAGGTTCACCAAATAATTCATGATATCTAGCCCTAATTGAATGGCCAAGGTGTTCGACTTGGTTGCCGCAGTCATTAACATAATATTCGCGTGTGACATCATATCCAGCCCATTCTAATAAATTAGCAATGGCATCCCCAATAGCGGCACATCTAGTATGTCCTAAATGGAGATCGCCTGTTGGGTTAGCGGATACATATTCGATATTTATCTTCTTTCCTTTTGATGGGAGGCGTCCATAGGAAGCACCTTCACTTATAATCTTAGACACTACTAACTTAAGGGCATCTTTCTTCATAAAGAAGTTAACAAAGCCAGGACCTGCTACTTCTATTTTTTCGATTTGGTCAGAAGTTAAGGACTTAGAGATTTCATTGGCTAAATCTCTTGGATTCATTTGAACTCTCTTGCAATATTTCATGGCTGAATTAGTAGAATAGTCGCCATGGATTACTTCCTTGCATCTTTCGATGACGATATCATCTTCTTTTAAATCAAGATTCTTATTCTTGAAGAAAGAAATAAGCAATTGTTTCAATAAAGTTTCGTTATTCATCGTTACTCCTCACCAATAAACAAGTGGATGTGGCTCTTATTGCCAATCCTTTTCCAATTTCATCTAATCCTTCGTTAGTCATAGCCTGGATATTTATATCGTTTATATCAATTCCTAATGTTTCGGCAATCGAGTTTCGCATCGAATCGATATAAGGTCTTAGTTTTGGCTTTTCAGCCAGGATAGTCAAATCTATATTGTTGATTTTATATCCTTCATCCAAAACCATTTTATAGACAATCTTAAGTAAATCCTTTGAGCAAGCCCCTTCGTATTTAGGATCATCGGGAGGGAAATATAACCCAATGTCACCTTTAGAAATCGCTCCAAGCAAAGAATCCATTAAGGCATGAAGCAAGCAATCGGCATCAGAATGTCCTAGAAGTCCTTTTTCATACGGGATTTCTATTCCACCTAATATCAATTTCCTTCCTTTTACTAGTCTATGAATATCTTCTCCATAGCCAATTCTAATTTTGCTCATACATTAAACCTGAAGAAGACGCAGTCCCCATCTTTCATTATGTAATCTTTGCCTTCAATCCTTAGTTTCCCCGCTTCTTTAACAGCGGCTTCAGACCCTAGTTCCTTTAATGATTCGAAATCATAAACTTCTGCTTTGATGAATCCTTTTTGGAAATCGGTATGGATGATTCCGGCGCATTCAGGGGCAGACATGCCATTTTTAAATGTCCAAGCCCTGCATTCATCACTTCCACATGTAAAGAAAGTGGAAAGATTAAGCAATTTGTATGAGGCTTTGACCAATTTGTCTAAGCCAGATTCATTTGTTCCAAGTGAATCAAGGAATTCTTCCCTTTCAGCTTTGTCTTGAATTTGCGAAATCTCATATTCGATTTCGCAAGAAACTGGGATGCACTGGGCATTTTCGCTTTCGGCAATTTGCTTTACTTGCTGATAATATTTGCAATTATCCAAATCCGAGTAATCGGAATCGGCAACATTAGCAACATAGATTATTGGTTTAAGAGAAAGAAGGAAGAAATTCTTTTTAGCATAGGCGATTTGCTCTGAGCTTAATCCTTTTACTAATCTAGCAGGTTTTCCTTCTCCTAATATTTCTTGAAGAGGTTTAAGGATAGCCATTTCATAGACTGCAACTTTGTCTTTTGAAATCCTTGCCTTTATATCTTGCTTAGCGATTCTAGCGTTAACTGAATCCAAATCCGCCATCGCTAATTCTAGATTGATGGTTTCAATATCACGTCTTGGATCAATTGAATTATCGACATGAATAATTTCTTGATTATCGAAGCAACGTACTACTTCGCATATTGCATCGCATTCCCTAATGGCGGCTAGGAATTGGTTTCCTAATCCTTCGCCTTTGGAAGCGCCTTTAACTAATCCGGCAATATCATAAAATTCGAAAGTTGCATTTATTTTCTTTGCTGGATGAAACATTTCATCAAGGAAATCGAGCCTTTCATCTGGAACTACAACTACTCCAGTATTTGGCTTAATGGTAGCGAAGGGATAATTAGCCGCTTCGACATGAGAATTTGTAATAGCGTTGAACAATGTAGATTTTCCAACATTTGGTAGTCCAACAATACCTGCTTTTAATGACATAATAAAATAACCTGCTTTATGGCGTAGATATTGTACGCCTAGAGTTATACTCTAGCAACCGAACAATTTAAAAACTGATGATATTATTTAACTAATTATCTGCTTTTGAGCCAGGACAAAATAAAAAGCCTCACGGTTAGTGGGGCTATGAAGTTAACTAAACGTTATGCAATTAGTCGACTTTCTTAACGTTCGCAGCGCGTGGGCCACGTTCCGACTCTTCAACGTCAAATTCAACATTCTCGCCTTTTTCAGCGGTCTTGTATTCATCGGCGTTCTTCATGATGAGTGCGGAATAGTGGAAGAAGTAATCACGGTTATCTTCGGCATGAATAAAACCGTATCCCTTCTCCTTATTGAACATTTTGACTGTTCCCTTCATGAGACTCCTAACCTTCCTGGTTCATTTGAAACCACATAAGAATATACACTACTTAATTAACGTTTTCTACTATCCAATTAACAAAAAACAAACCTAGATTTCTTAACTTCATTAATAATGAAGAAAAACCGCCCTCATTAAAATTAACAAGGTAACAAGTGAAAAATAGAGAATTTATAGCAAAATAAAGTTTTAATCACTACATGGGTTAATTATTTTCACTTTTTTCCAGTCTTTTTCCAATGAATAAAGACGATATAACATAAAGGATAAAAGTTATAGTTATGAAAAGAAATGGCTCATAAGAAAAGCTAAATCCAATAGGAGATCCAAAGCTATTCCCTATAATTTTCGATCCCAAAAATAGCAATGGAAACATCATTAAAG
>URTN01000101.1 GCA_900550795.1 uncultured Mollicutes bacterium | reverse complement strand
GTATTTACTAATTTTGCAGGATATTTTGATTTTGCTTCTATTTTGAGCAATGACCTACCTTTATTCTTCGGGTTATTCTCTTCTTTATTATTTTCTATTGGCTCGCTTATTTTATATAAGAAACTATATTAATTTAGGCAATTTAAAAAGGTCTAGACAGTTCAATCTAGGCCTTTTTTCCATGTGTTAATTATTTTTTAACGCTTCCATTGCCCTGCGGGTTTTTGAAGACTTGCTGAAGGTAAATTCTTTTATTCCGTGTTCTGCTAATAATTCGGATAAAATTGTCTTTGCACCTTCTAAATTATTGTATTCAAATTCAACTTCATAATCAGTGATATCTGAATAGACATTTCTATCAATCGATAACAAACCGCCTTTATATTCGACATCGATTCTTTCGGTTGTTAAAGATGTAAGTATCTTTAATGAATCCAAATCAATATCTAACATGGTTAAGAACCTAGATGTATCTCCTTTTGGGAATATTCCTTTATTCCTAAAATCATTGAACTGATCTTTGGTAATGACACAGTTCTTCTCTAATAACCCTTGTGATAAAGGAGTTTTTAAGGTTAATTCGAATCTATCGGTTTTTTGTCTTATTCTTAAGGCAATGCCTTCTTTATTTAAGATTCTATTTTCTGAATCGATATAATAATTGGTTTGGATATATCTAGGGCATTCAGGGAATAGCTTTGCTAATTTTCTATAATCGTCTTGACTTATTAATATTTTAGCTTCAATTTCAATTGCATTTGACATAACTAGGCTCCTATTGTGGTATTATACTACTTGGAAGGTTAATGTATGTTCAATCTTTATTTATATGTTCTTGATTTCAATTCTTTCTTAAAACAAAATGCGCTTTATCTAGCTTTAGGAGTGGTAGGCTTGATAATTGTTGTCCTTTTGCTTTGCTTTTTCCTTTCAAAAAAGAATGGCAAAAAGGAACCTAGCAAGATTAGAGGCAATAAAAGCGAATATATAGATTCTTTTGGGGGAAACGATAATCTAGTTGATTATAAATTGATTGGTTCTAGAATCGAAGTTCACCTAAAGGATTATTCAAAATTAGACAAGGAAAAATTAAAATCCGCCGGAGTCGACGGATTTATCTTGATGTCAAATAAGCTAACCCTTGTATTAAAAGGGGACGCTAATGAAGTATATAAGAAGATTTTTAACGAATGAACTTAGTCTTATAGACATGGAATGCTATATCTTCGATAGGTAATCCCATGACATTATAATAACTGCCTTTAATTTCCTTTATTAAAGGATAATCATCTTGTATCCCATATGATCCAGCCTTATCAAAAGGCTTGAATTTATTTACGTATTCCTCAATTTGAGTATCACTTAGTTCATTAAAATAGACTTCAGTAGATACAGTCCTATTTATTTCTTTGCCATTTCCAATATAGGTATAGCCGGAAGTAACAATATGTTTCTTGCCATTTAGCATCTTAAGCATTGCAATGGCATTTTCTTTATTATGCGGTTTGCCTAATGCCTTGTTTGCGTATATTACCACTGTATCGCAGGCAAGTATTTCATCACTTGGATATTTAGATGAAATCGTATAGGCTTTGGCCTTTGATTCTTCTAATGCCAAATCTTTTGGAGGCAAATCCAAAATAGATTCATCAATATCAGGAACGATAATTTCAAAAGAAGGGACTAGCTTGGCTAATATTTCCTTCCTTCTAGGAGAAGAAGAAGCAAGTATAAACATAATTAATCCTTATTCATGATTAAAGGAATAATCATTGGCTTCCTGCCTGTTTTTCTTTCGACATATTTAGAAACAACAGACTTAAGTGCAGTTTTTATTTCACCAAAGCTTACTCTTTCTTTCATTAATTCCCTGACAGCTTCTTCCGCTCTTATTTGGGAATGCCTGACTACGTGGTTAGTTTCGGCAGAAGAGAATCCTCTAGCATAGACAATTGGAGGCACGATTAAAGTATTGGTCCTGCTTTCGATTGTTAAGATAATCGATATCATTCCATCGTTCTTCAATATGTCTCTATCTGACATTATGGCTCCGGAAACTCCATCAAGATCATTGCCATCAATATAGACGTCTTCGGCAGATATGTGGATGCCCCTTGTAATCTTATGATCTTTAAGGACAATGTTATCACCGTTGTCGCAAATAAAGACGTTTTCTTGCTTCATGCCTAGTTGCATTGCTATATCGCCATGTAACTTAAGCATTCTATATTCGCCATGAACAGGCATGAAATATTTTGGCTTTACTAGACGCTGCATTAAACGTAATTCTTGCCTAGATGGGTGGCCTGAGGAGTGGAGGGAGAATGCTAATGAATTTTGTTTAACATCAGCACCCATTTTGACTAGATTATTGACTAACCTATCAACTAAAACTCCGTTTCCTGGAATTGGGTTAGAAGAGAAAATAACTGTATCACCTGGATAGATGGTGGTATTTCTATTGTCTCCAGAAACGATTCTAGATAAGGCTGCCATTGGTTCGCCTTGGCTACCTGTACAAATAATACAAACTTCAGATAGACGGTAATTCTTTAACATTGATTCTTCAATCAAAGAAACATCTGGAATCTTTATATAACCATATTCTCTTGCAATTGAGATGACATTTTTCATCGACCTTCCAAGGATGCATATCTTCCTTTTATGGGCAACAGCAACTTCGACAACTTGCTGGATACGGTTAATGTTACTTGAGAAGGTAGAAACAATAATTCTTCCAGGGGCTTTCTCGAATATTTCTTCTACACCGGCCCTGACATTAGTTTCGCTAGGGGTATAGCCCTCGATTTCGGCGTTGGTAGAATCTGCCATGAGCAAATCAACGCCTTCACTACCTAACTTAGCTAATTTATCGATTTCAAAATTTGGACCAACTGGAGTCAAATCAATCTTAAAGTCGCCAGTTTCAATAATCCTTCCTTGCTTTGTGTCAATGCAAATTCCATATGAATCGGGGATGGAGTGGGTGACTCTAAAGAAAGAAACAGTAAATTCATCAGCGATCCTAATAATTGAATTTGTATCGTATTCAACTATCTTGACTGGGTCTTTAATCCTATTGTCTTCTAGCTTATGCCTAATTAAGGCGGCGGCTAGTCTAGGTGCATAAATAACGGGGACGTGTATTGATCTAATAAGAAAAGGAATGCCTCCGATATGGTCTTCGTGACCATGGGTAATGAATAGGGCTTTTAATTTAGATCTATTATTTTTTAGATATGTATAATCAGGGATAACATAATCAACCCCTGGTAAATTTGCTTCTGGGAATCTAACACCGGCATCGACCATTATGATTGAATTAGTGGTTTCAAAACAGTAGGTATTCTTACCTACCTCGCCTAATCCCCCGAGCGCATAAATATTAATTGGAGATTCTTGTACCATAGAATATAACCTCGTCTAAGACACCTTCAAAAGTATGTTCGTCTTTTTGCTTTATTACTATAACATAGTAAACAAGGAAAACAAAAAGCCAAAAAAATGAAAACGGTTTCTTTTATGGATATATCAGGTTTTAACGAACTATTTTTTATTTTATTTTCATTATTTCTATTACTTTAGAATAATCAAATAATCCTTCTAATTCGTTATATTCTTTTCTAAAAGCATCCCTAAATTCCTTTTTGTGTTTTCCAAATACATCTTCATTTGGTTGCAAAACTACTTCTTCATCTAATAAATCAACTTTAGTGCCATTAGATTTCATATATCTAGGAAGAAGGATATATGTATCTTCCTTTTCCTTGATAACATTCGCCCTTACTGAATCAATGTTATTGTTTTCCATTCCTAAAATAGGGAAACTTCCGTATTCCTTTTCTTTATAGGACTCAGGATATACTTCTATTTTTTCCCCAATATAATCAAAATCTCTTTTTATTTTTGCTTGATTATATTTTTCTCTAGTATCAAAGATATATTCTTTAGGAGAGGATTTTTCGTTATCAAAACTTAATTCAACTCTTCTATATAAGTTGATTTCTTTATCTATTGTTTCGTCTTTAGAGAGGTTTTTCTTTATAATGGCTTTCTTATTTAAACAAGCGAATACAAGCTGATAATCACCTATTTTATAAACGATGTCTTTTATGTTTTCGCTTGAATAGTATATGATGTCGTTATTATCTTCTTTGGCTAGTTTTTGACGGGCAAAATAATATTTTCCATCTATGACTTTTTCATTATCATAGCTAATGAAATGGTAATTTTGATCCTGATGATTATTCTTTTGCT
>URTN01000100.1 GCA_900550795.1 uncultured Mollicutes bacterium | reverse complement strand
ATACTGAGTTTTCTAATTCCAAAGAAATAAAAACGGAAGATATCGTGAACAGCCTTTCCAAAGATAGTGCGAATAAGTGTTTATCCGAGTCTACAAAAAAACGCAGGGCATCAACAATTAAATCTTGGGTTGAATGGATGTATAAATACGATTCAGAAACCAACCAAGATACGGCTGTTAGTCAAAAGGATTATCAATTAAAATAGACCTAACATGAAAACATCCATCAGGAATACGATTTATCAGGCTATAATCGAAGATAAGTGGCTTGATATATCTTATGTCAATAGAGATAAACAGAATACCGATTACTATATCGGCATTATTGATATCGATATTGATAAGGGAACTATAACATGTGATATCTTTAATCCGTTTATCGATAATAACTGCCTAGTAGCTAAGGACAAAAGGACCATCTATATAAATATCGATAGGATTAAGCACGCGAAAGTAATCGAACAAAGCTATTATCCTATTCCCGACGAATTAAAGAAAAGAATAGAAGTAGATGCTTCTTTAGCTTCCTTTCTAGAAGTAGATACTTTTGATAATAATATCCTTAGATATCTTTCTGATTGCTATAAATTAGATAACGACCCTTATCTAAAAGAGACAATCATGATTAACGGGATTGATAGAAAAGAATTACATGATAACCATTTATATGAATTAGATGATGAACAATTCAATACTCTTCTAGAATCCGTTTTTAAAAAAGACAATGCTTTCGAAGCAGAGAAAGTATTTAGATTCTCTACATTGGCCATCAATTATTTCTCTATTGATATAAAAGGTAAACAATATGTCGTAGGTTATAGGAAACTGTATATCAATTTTAAGAACAAGACTCTTAAGATGGATGACCATACTACGATTAATAAATCATTCTTAATAGATAAAGACCAAAAGATAACATTAAGGATGTATCTAGATATGGATCCAGATGAATTCTCTAGGAGTTTCGATAAGAAGGCTAGGGAATATATCGATTTAATGAAAGAGAATTTCCATAATGGGGAATTAGTTAATACACGTCCTTCGCTATTTTTATTAAGTAGGAATGCCCAAAAAGGGGTGGATTTAGCTTTTGATGCTATATCCACAATGGACCAAGAAGGGAAGCTAACCCAACCCTTAAAATCTTTCTTTGGCAGGAATAGAAGCGGGACAGGTAGCAAAAAAGACCCAAATATAGTCGTATTCAATAAAGATAAAATCAATATAGACCAGATGAGGGTTGTCTATAATTCGATGGTCAACCATGTTACTTATGTCAAAGGTCCTCCTGGAACAGGAAAGACCGAGACTATTTTCAATGTTTTATTATCGGCTTATGCGAATGACAAGACTGTTTTGGTATGTTCAAATAACAACCATCCAGTCAATGATATCTTTGCTAAGATGACTAAATCACTTACTAGGAAGAATGCATCTAATGAAGAAGAAACAATCATGTTTCCTATAATGAGATTAGGTAATAATGAAGAATTAAAGGAAACTATCATTAAATTACGTAGGGCAGTGGAATACGCTGGCTCACATAAAGACACGAATACCATATCTGAATATACTAGCAAATCTAAAAACAGAGCTCTTTCTAGCTTTGCCGAATTAAAAGAAATACTAAGACGTTATGAAGAAAGGGAAGAGTTAGAAGACAAGGTCAATAAATTAGAAAAGATTAAACCCCTTGCCCAAATTGGCCAAATTGCAAAAGAAATAGATAAGCAAATTGATTTACAAAGGCAGAAACTAGTCTCGACTTTAGTAGTAAGCGAAGAAGATGTAACTAAATATGCAATCTCTGCTAAAGATAATTCTAGTTTCCTTAATTTCATTTATTATTCTTCTTTGTCTAAAATCAAGAAACTATTATCCCCTTCTTATAAAGAACTAGTTGATGCAATTGAAACTGAAAACATAGAAGAAGCCGTATATAAATTAAATAAATACCTTCGCGATGATGATAATCTAAGGAAGTTCTTGGATATTTTCCCAATTGTTGTATCTACTAATGTAGCAAGCGAGAAACTAGGCGAAGCCAAACCCCATTTTGATTTAGTCATAATGGATGAGGCAGGGCAGTGTAACATCGCTACTAGCCTTATCCCGATAGTAAGGGGGACTAATCTTCTTCTAGTAGGAGATACAAACCAATTGCAACCTGTAACTGTTATAGAAACCGATGTAAATGATTATTTATTGAAGCAATATAACATCAAGCCAGAATATGATTATGTTGCTAATTCGATATTATCAACCATGCTTAGAAAGGATAATAATTCCAAAAGCATTTTATTAAGATACCATTATAGATGTGGCAAACGTATCGCTGGTTTTGTTAATCAAAGGTTCTATGAAC
Organism: uncultured Mollicutes bacterium; assembly: GCA_900550795.1. Taxonomy (GTDB): domain Bacteria; phylum Bacillota_I; class Bacilli_A; order RFN20; family CAG-826; genus Alloenteromonas. The sequence continues at coordinate 1,916 of URTN01000100.1, read as the reverse complement.
GTCAGCTTAAATTACGCAACTTAAACGAAGGCAAATTAACTTACGTAAATGTTAAAAACCATTATAAGGCCGGATCTAGAAATGCCTATGTGGATGAAGCTAAATCTATTGTAGATATAATCAAGAAGAACAATTATAAAGATGTAGGCATCATTACCCCGTTTGTTAATCAGGCTTCCTTGATAAACAAATATCTTTCTATCAATGGATTATCTGATATAAAAGCAGGCACAGTACATACATTGCAAGGATCGGAAAAATCAATAATCATCATGTCTAGTGCCCTTTCTTTGTCTACGAGTATCAAGACGATGGATTGGATTAAAAATAACCACGAACTCATCAATGTTGCAGTCACTAGGGCTAAGGAACAATTCATATTTGTAGGGGACAAAGTCGCGATAGATACCTTAAGCAAAGATGATGACTCTGATTTAAAAGTACTTTCTGATTATGTATTTAAAAACGGGGATATAGTCGTACCTAAAAGTGTTGCAACTATATCTACTGATTTTTCAAATAATTCCGACAGCGAGAAAGATTTCTTTGCAACTATCACCCCATATTTCAATAGACGTGGGACTAAGATGAGAATTGAAAGGAATGTAAAAGTAAAAGATGCGATTAAGCATATCCATCCCGAAGATATATCCTTAATCGGCAAGAAGGAATTTGATGTAATCGTACAGTCTAGCTATGGCCTATTTAACAAGACATATAAAACCATCGTTGTATTTGAAATAGATGGAGGGGAGCATGTTGGTTCTAAATTAACCGCATCTAGAGATAGGGAAAAAGAACAAATATGTTCTAAATATGGGATTAAATTGATTAGGATAGCCAATCACGAAGTAAAGGATTATGAATTGATAATATCTTTATTTGAATGTGTCATCAAGAATATCCCTGATATCGAATTTGTCGGAAAACAGCTATCTTTATTTGAAGAACAGGTTGAGTAGGAGTTATTATGGTAACTTGTATTGGAGAAATCCTAATTGATCAATTTGTTGAAGGGGACAAGGTAATAAACGCTATAGGGGGTGCTCCTTTTAATGTCGCAGCCTCAATTAAAAGGAGTGGAGGACATTCTTCTTTCCTTGGTTCGATTGGAGAAGATGAAGAAGGAAGATTTATCCTAGAAGAAGCATCTAAATCAAAATTAGATAACCTTTACCTAAATAAATTCAAGGAATATAAGACTACCATTGCCCAAGTTAAGTTAATCGATGGGGAACGCTATTTTAAATTCATTAGGGATAACGGGGCTGATTATCATTCTGCTTTACCTTTACCAAATGAAATATATTCTTCTAACATTGTCCATTTAGGATCATTAATGTTAAGCGAAGAAGTCGGTAGGGACTTTATTAAAGAAGTCATAAAAGAATTAAAGAAGAGACACATATTGATTAGCTTTGATATCAATTATAGGGAAGACATATTCAAAGACATCCCTAATGTTAAGGATATCTATAAAGAAATAATTAAGGATGTTGATATATTAAAGATATCAGAAGAAGAGATATCGATATTTGGAGAAGATTATATTTCTTCGTTAAAGGATAAATTGATTTGCCTTTCTTTAGGAAGCATAGGAAGTAGTTACCGTTATAATTCTTTAAAAGGCATTGTCCCATCTATAAAGGTAAAGCCAATTGATACAACTGGGGCAGGGGATGCTTTCTTTGGGGCTATTTTAGCTAATATAGATGGACATAACCTATTTGAATTGGATAAAGAATACTTAGATAAGGTATTTGGATTTGCTAATGTAGTTGGGGCTTTAACTACTTTAGGTAAAGGGGCGATTAACCCAATTCCATACAAAGAGGATGTCTTGGAATTTATCAAATCCCATTCTAAATAGCTAGTTAGCTTATTTCTTTTACAAATAAGTTCCTAATTAAGTTATA